>CACXCQ010000195.1 GCA_902766185.1 uncultured Eubacteriales bacterium | reverse complement strand
GCTGAAGGCCGGCAAGAAGTACACCGTCAAGGTCAGAGGATACAAGAAGATCAATGGCGAAATGGTCTACACCAAGTGGTCCAAGGCTAAAAAGGTTAAAATCAAGAAATAACGAAACGCGATTGCGCTGGGGGAACCATCCGGTCCGGATGGTTCCCTGACGCGCGTCTTACCGCAACTGAGGAACAACGATGAAGAGAATCCGAAAAAGTATTTTGGCAGTTCTGCTGGCAGTCATGGTCGTCATGACGTATTCCGTGCCTGCCTTTGCGGAAGATTCCGCAGAGGCGGATAAGGCGGCGGAGGAGACCACTGTCCAGACGGAGAAGGAGACCAAGCCGGCAAAGCCGGAGGTCAAAGAGACGGAGCCCCCTGCTCCGACGGAGACCGAAGCACCGGCTGCGGAACCCGAAGAGTCCGGACAGCAGGCGGAGACGCAGGCCCGGAACGACAAGAGCGAGGGAACTTCAAAAAAGGTCAAGAACCAGAAGAACCAGAAAAAGAAGGGTGACGCCAACGAAAACGGGACGTACAAGCCCGACAAATTTGACTTTGGCGGCGGCACAGGCAAGGCGAAGCTGACCTGCGATAAGGTGGTCAGAAAGAATGGCAAGACCTATGCCTTTCTGAGAGCCAGCAGCGATAATATGACCCATATCTACATGGGAGAGGTCTCGTCAAGCAATGAGGACCCTTCGCTGTACGATCCCAAGACCGCGACCTCCGGCAAGGATGTCTACCCCATCAACGATCACGTCACTGTCGTGCCTACGGACGTCAACAAGGAAGTCAAATGCGCAGCGCGCAGCACGGCGATGTCGGAGCCTCACTGGATCAACTATCACTATACCATCACGCTGACAGACAGCGCGGAGAAGATCAGTGACAGCACGGACCTTCCGGCGAATGTAGAGCCGGAGGAGCCGGCGGTGCCGGAGGATACCGGTGATCAGGGCGGCTCAGATCAGGGTGACCAGAACACTTCCACAGATTCTGGAAGCCAGGGAGGCACACCGGATCAGGGCGGCCAGAATACCCCGACGGATCCCGGAACCCCGGGAACATCGACAGATCCTAATGCTCCCACCAACCCGGATGGGAGCACCGATCCTTCGTCTACAGACCCCACCGATCCTGCAGCTACCGATCCCACAGATCCGGCAGCGGAAGAGAACCCGACTGATCCGGCAGCACCCGGCAACGTCGATCCGACTGACCCGGGCCAGACCGACACCGAGGAACCTCTTGAAACACAAAAGCTGGGAACCGGCACATGGAAGGTGAAGGGCACCACCTGCAGGGTGATGTTCTACCTCTACCCGAAGGAAAAGGATCCCGCGTGGACCATTCTGAAGGTGAAGAAGAATGGAACCATGACGGCAACCATCACCCTGACCGGCGACGGCTACGATTACGTCTACATGGGCACACCGGCCCAGGCAAAGAGAGCAGGAAAGAAAAACTGGATCAAGGCGAAGGTCAAGAACGGCTACTACTCCTTCAATGTTCCCGTATCCGCACTGGACAAAAGGCTGAACATTACTCCCCACTCCAAAAAGTATGAGGAGGACGGGGATGTGACCACGGAGCCCTGGCGGCCCGACAAATGGATCATGTTCTACAGCGGCGGTGCGAAAAAGGTAAAGGACGGCACGACCATCAGCACGGGATCGCGCAGCGGGGATTCCGGGAGCAGCAGCGGCAACCAGACGAAGTTCAACAACGATAATAAAGCGGACAAGGAATCCAAGTGGAAGGACGACAGCGGCAAGAGCACCAGCGCCGTGAACAACTCCACCAGTCTGAAAGACGGGGTGTACACACCTGACCGGTTCAGCTGGTCCGGAGGCTCCGGGCGGCTGGCTTACATCCGCTGCAACAAGATCACCGTCAAAGGCGGCAAGGCTTACGCTACCATCGAATTCAGCAGCAGCAAATACGATTCCCTTAAAGCTAACGGAAGAGTATACTCTAAGCAGGGAGGCGGAAACTCCAAGTTCGTCATTCCTGTCAAGCTGAATGCCAACAACACGATCATCGGCCGGACCACCGCCATGTCCCAGCCTCACTGGATCAAGTACACTATCTTCATCTATAAGGCGGGGGCAACAGCAGGAAAAGGCAGCGGGAGCGGCGCCGGCACCGACGGTCACGTGACCAATACGAAGGAGCTGACCAAGGAGGCGCCGGATCTTCTTGGCCTGAAGGCTGAGGGAGCCGTGGACGTGAAGTACGCCACCAAATTCAAGATCTTTAAGTACGAGAAGGGCATCACCCTGATCGCTTTGGATCAGGCTTCCGGAACCGCGCTCCAGAAAAAGGAGAACGCGGAAGACCAGAAGGACGCAAAGGGGGCAGATGACCAGAAGGATGAGCAGAACAGCGGAGAGGAGACCGGAAGCGCCGGCACTATGCCTTCCGATGTCCTGGTGAACGCCGATGGCACTGCGCTGGTCACTTCGGAAGCGCTGGCGAAAGCCGACGGTTCGGCATCCGCCATGATCGCCAGGACGGTGAGCCGCTCCGGCGGTAGCGAAACCATTCAGACCGTCGCTGACGCGGACGCGGTGAACGCTTCGGCGGAGGAGACCGCAGAGGCAGAGGCGTCGCAGAACGACGGTGCCCAGAGCACCGGCGAGGCGAAGGTCGAGTACGATGAAGAAGGAAAACCCATCGCCAAGACAGAGAACGAAGTGACGGCGGAGCTCTATGAGAACAACGTGGTCAACTACCTGATCGTTCCCAAGGGAACGGAGCTTCCGGCGGGCCTTGAGAAGGATTGCATCATCATCGAGCAGCCGGTGGACAAGTCCTTCGTCGCGTCGGAGGATATGCTGACGGAGATGGATCTGATGAAGCAGACCGGCGCCATCGATTCCATCGGCATGAAGGAGTCCGAAGTCAGCAGCGAGGCGGTCAAAAAAGCCCTGAAGAAGGGAGACATCACCGCCATGGACAGCTACGAGAAGCCGGATTACAAGCACATGATCAAGGCGGGAACGGACCTGGCAGTACTGCCAGAGGCCGTGCTGCCGGAGAAGGTCACGAAGGACAGCACAGCGGAGCAGGAGGAGCTGTCCAAACAGAAGACCGCGAAGCTGCGCACTCTGCAGTCCAGATTCGCGACCCTGGGCATCCCGGTGATGATCAACCGGGCTTCGGATGAGAAGGACAGCTACGCCAGGGCGGAGTGGATCAAGGTCTGCGGCGCCATCTTCGGCGAAGAAAAACAGGCTGACCAGCTTTTCCAGGAATACGTAAAGGAAAACAAGAAGGAAAAGATCAATGACTAACAGAGAGACGAGAAAAACTGCATGGCGCAGAGCGCTGGTCGTGATGACCGCGCTGTGCATGCTGATGATGGGACTGGCCACGGGCTGCGGCGGCTCCTCCGGCTCAGGCGCCGAAGGAGAAGGCGATGCCGCGGCACCGGAGATCGCCGGACTGACCTACGAGAGCACTATGGAGCTGCAGCGGGCGACGGAGTACAGCGTTTACCGCTATGAAGGCGGATTCGACCTGGTGGACATCCACGATCATCAGCGGTTCCTGCTGGTGCCGGAGGGTGAGACCGCTCCGGAGGGGCTGGATGCTGACATCATCGTGCTCCAGAAGCCCATCGACCGGATCTATCTGGCGGCAACGGCTACCATGGCGATGTTCTGTTCCATGGATGCGCTGGACCACATAAGGATGTCCTCCATCAAGGCAGACGCCTGGACCTTCGATGAGCCGAAGAAGGCCATGGAGGAGGGGAAGATCATCTACGCCGGCAAGTACAGCGCGCCGGATTACGAGACCATGCTGGACGAAGAGTGCGATCTTGCCATCGAATCCACCATGATCGACCACACGCCTGAAGTGCAGGAAATGATCGAGGACCTGGGCATCCCGGTGATGGTGGACCGTTCCAGTTACGAGTCCGATCCTCTGGGCCGGGCGGAGTGGATCCGGCTTTACGGTGTGCTCACCGATCACGAGGAGCAGGCCGACGAATTTTTCAACGCCCAGATGGAAGCGATCCGTTCGCTGGATGACTTCAAGAACACTGAAAAGACCGTTGCTTTCTTCTACATTTCTTCAGACGGCAAGGCCGTGGTCCGGCGAAGCTCCGACTACATCCCCAAGATGATCGAGATCGCCGGAGCCAGATACGTTTTCAAGGATCTGGACGATGAAAGCGGAAGGACATCCATTGACATGTCCATGGAAACATTCTATGATACGGCCATGGAGGCGGATTACATCATCTACAACGGGAGCATCGACGGATCCGTCAAAAACATGGATGACCTTCTGGGCAAGGACCCCATCATGGAGAAGATGGCCGCGGTGCAGAACGATAACTGCTGGGTCACCAGCAGCGCCATGTATCAGCGGACGGATATTGTCGCCGACATGATTCTGGATTTCAACAAGCTGTTTTCCGAGGATGATCCGCAGGATCTGAAATACATCCACAAGCTGGACTGATCCGGGAAGGCAGCCGCAGGGCTTGGCGGACAATAAGCAAAGGCAGGACAGATCAATGGAGAAAAAGCCTCAGTCAAAAGGCGAAGAAATGAATAGACTACCGTCAGCCGCCGGTCAGCAGACCGGTGGCTTTCATGCGGAAAACTTTCGGCGCAGGACCCGCTGCGCCCTGGTGTTCATCCTCATGCTGGCGGCTTTCGCCGTGATCACCGTGGTGAACATCAACTCCGGCAATGTGCACATCAGCGTAGGGGAGATCGCCAGAGCCATCTTCCTGCACGAGGGTACGGAAAAAAATCTGGATATTATCTGGACCATCCGCCTGCCCAGGATCATCGTATCCATGATCCTCGGCGGCGCGCTTGCCCTGGCCGGTTTCCTTCTGCAGACCTTCTTCGAGAACCCCATCGCCGGTCCCTACGTTCTGGGGATATCCTCCGGCGCGAAGATGGTTGTGGCCTTCGTGCTGATCGTGTTCCTGCAGAACGCAAAACACGTTTCCTCCTTCACGCTGATCACCGCGGCCTTCGTCGGCTCCATGATCGCCACGCTGTTCGTGCTGGCGATCTCCCACAGGGTGCCGAACATGGGCATGCTGCTGGTGGCCGGCATCATGGTGGGTTACATCTGTAACGCAGTCACGGAGTTCATGATCACCTTTGCGGAGGATTCGGACATCGCGAACCTCCACGGATGGTCCCAGGGAAGCTTTTCCGGCATGACCTGGGCAAACGTGGGAGTGTGTCTTCTGGTCTGCGGCGTAGGGTTTCTTCTTACGCTGGCAATGTCCAAGCCCATCGGCGCGTACCAGATGGGAGAGATGTACGCTCAGAGTCTGGGGGTCAACATCAAGTTCTTCCGGGCGGCACTGATCACCCTGTCCAGCCTTCTGTCCGCGTGCGTGACTGCCTTTGCGGGGCCCATCTCCTTCGTGGGGATCGCGGTGCCGTTCCTGGTAAAGGGCGCGATGGGGACATCGAAGCCTCTGGTGGTCATCCCCGGCTGCGCTTTGGGCGGCGGCGTATTCTGTATGGTGTGCGATCTGATCGCCCGCCTGGCCTTCGCGCCCGTGGAGCTGAACATCAGCACGGTGACCGCGGTCTTCGGCGCGCCGGTAGTCATCTACATGATGATCACCAGAAGGAGGATGCGGTAAGATGGGCGAGAAGAAGACAGCAGATGT
>CACXCQ010000194.1 GCA_902766185.1 uncultured Eubacteriales bacterium | reverse complement strand
CATCCCGTCTACGCTGAAGAACTGCAGTCTGCTCCTTCGCTCGCGGAAGCGCAAAGCCAGGTTCCGCGCTGTCCGGAACAGATACGCCTTGAACGCGTTCTCCTGGATGGACGGCCGCTTCACCATGACTCTGGCGAAGGCCTCGATCATCAGATCTTCCGCTTCATGCCAGTCGTGCAGATATCCGTACAGGTACCGCGTCAGGCTGTCGCCGTGGCGGATCATCAGCTGGTCGTATGCACTTGTCTCTCCCCGAAGGAACCGGTCGTACAGCACTCCGTCGGCGAGGCGATCCGGGCCGTTCATTTCGATGACTCCTCTGCGCCGTGACGGCCGGGGGCCGCGGGCTCTGCCTCTGCGCCGTGCTGGCTGCGGTTCGCCGCGTAGACGCTTGCGATGATGATGACCGCCCCCACCACCTGGAACAGGGTGAAGGATTCACGCAGAAACACTACTCCAGCGACGATGGAGATCACCGTGGTGAGATTTGCGAAGATGGCCGCCTCCGAAACGGTGACCCGCACCGTTCCGTAGTTCAGCGCGATAAACGCCACCACCGAGGAGATCACTCCCAGGTACAGCACCGCGATGATGAAGACCGGCTGCGTGATTGCCGAAAGGACCAGCTCCTGATAGTGCCCGCGGCACTGTACGATGGCGAACGTCACGTAGACGAGACTGCCCAGAGCGAACATCACGTACGTCTGCTCCAGCGGGTTGTAGTGATTTCCGGATTTTTTGCTGAAGACGTAGAACAGGGCTCCGGCTGCCACCGCGCCCAGAAGGATCAGCAGGCCGAGCACCGACGACTTCATCCCTTCTGCGCCCACAGTGGTTATGGCCACGCCGATGGCGGACAGCACCGCGCAGACCACCTGCCGCGGCCGCACCTTCGAGTGCATGAGCACCACGTCGAATACGATGGCGGCAACGGGGATGACCGCGATAATGGTTCCGGCAAAGGATGACGATGTGTAGACGATGCCGTAGCTTTCGCACAGGAAATAGAGGATCGGCTGAAACAGCGCCAGAAGAAGCACGTAGCGGAGAGGCTTTCCCCGCAGGGAGAACTCCACCAGCGGCCGGGTCTGCGGCCCGGTCTGCGTCCCGTTCTGTAGCCCGGTCTGCGGCCGGGCCGCGGCGTCGTTACTGCCTTTGCCCTCTTCCCGGACCGGCACGCGGATGCGGCTTCCCACCAGCACGATGAGATTCAGCACCAGAAACGCCATCAAAAAACGCACCGCAACCAGCACGCTGGGCACGGTGATCTGCAGCGCCATCTTGGAAAAGATGAAGCTGAATCCAAATATGACGTTGCCGGTCATTACGGCAAGGATCGCCTTCGCTCTGTTCGACATCGTCTGTTCCTATCTCTGCCCCCGGCTCACCAGAAGCACCCCGGCCAGATTCCCCATGATCGTCAGGGCAATGAAGCTCAGGATGTGTATCCATCCGTGATGTCCGGTCAGGACCCAGACCGCGCCGGCCAGAATGGCCAGCAGCATCAGAATGTTGAACACCATGGTAAGCGTGTGATTTTTGAACCGGCTCAGAAGTCCCGCCACGATGGCCAGCGCCGGCACCCCGATATACAAAACGAGAAACATATTCATCTTACTGTCCTCCTGATGGTCGGCCCCGCCCGCGGGCAGGTCGCCTGATACCCCTATGATACTCTATCCCCGCCGGAAATGAAACAAGGTTTTTCCCGCACGGCCGCTACATCCGCACTTCACTTTTTTTCACTGTTGCGTTACAATACTGTTGTGCGCAGATCGCGCCATGCGAAAGGCGAAGGAGGAAAAAATATGAAATTTGGAATTCTGAAGGACATCAAGAATGGTGAGTTCCGCGTCATCGCAACGCCGACGGAGGTAGGCGTGCTGACGGGAGACGGCAACGAAGTGTACGTCTGCAGCGGCGCAGGCCATAAGGCCGGCTTCGATGATGAGGATTACGCAAAAGCTGGCGGGATCATTACACAGACCAACGAGGAAATCTACGCCACCTGCGATTTTGTGGCGAAGGTCAAGGAGATCGAGGAGAGCGAGTACGATCTGCTGAGAGAAGGACAGATCGTCTACACCTGCATCCATCCGGCGGCCCACAAGGCGGAAGTGGACGCGCTGCTGGAGAAGAAAGTCATCGCCTTCACGGCGGAGGATTCCCATCGCTTCGGATCCCCCAACTGTGAAGCCGCCGGCAAGGCGGGCGCCTTCATGGCCCTCTGGTCGCTGATGAGCAACAACGGCGGAAGCGGCAAGTTCGCATCGGGCCTTGCGGGAGCTCCTCCGGTCCGCGCCATCGTCTGCGGATGCGGCATCGTCGGCAAGGCTGCCATCGAAGTCCTGGTCAACATGGGCTGCCAGGTGACCGTCGTCGACATCAACGTGGGTATCCTGAGAGAGATCAGCAGCAAGTACAACGGCAAGATCTCCACGATGATCTCCAACAAATACAACCTGCAGAACATCCTGCCCACCACGGATGTGGTCATCAACTCCGTCCGCTGGCCGAAAAACGCTTCGGACTACATGATCGACCGCCAGATGGTGGCCTCCATGCGCCGCGGCTCCGTCATCTGCGACATCAGCAACGACTACGGCTGCATCGAGACGTTCCATGAGACCACCCACGACGATCCCACCTATATCGAGGAGGGCGTGGTCCACTACTGCGTCAGCAATATCCCCGGCGCCATCGCGGGTTCCACATCCATTTCCTATGCGGCATCCGTTCTGCCCCACTTCCGGAACATCATCAACAACGGCGTGGCCGGCGCGTGCGCCCGCGACGGATTCCTCCGCCGCAGCCTCACCGCCTACAAAGGCTACCTCACCCACGAGGAGACCAGTGGGATTCAGGATCGCCCCTGGATCCAGCCGGAGAAGATCCTGAAGATCGAAGACCAGCCTTTGGATCCGGCACCGAAAACCACCGTGACCCGGTCGAGCAACTTCTACGAAGAGGTCGTGCTGTAGGCGCGCGGCATCACACAATGATCGAGTAGGAGGCGGATGATTAATTCATCCGCCGTCCTCTCACACCACCGTACGTACCGTTCGGTATACGGCGGTTTCAATAGTT
>CACXCQ010000193.1 GCA_902766185.1 uncultured Eubacteriales bacterium | reverse complement strand
TCGAGGGAGATGGATTCGAACCATCGAAAGCTCAGCTAACGGATTTACAGTCCGCCCCCTTTGGCCACTCGGGAATCCCTCGACATTTTTATCGTGCAGTAGATATTATACCACAGATTTTATTATTGTCCATAGACATTTTTTTTTTTTTTTTAGCTCGCGGAGGGAATCGAACCCCCAACCTGCTGATTACAAATCAGCTGCTCTACCGTTGAGCCACGCCAGCATTTGTAATTCTCCATGTACCAAGCCGATCACTCGGCACATTTATGAACTATACATGAAATCGTTCCCTCTGTCAAGAGATTTTCGGAACATTGACTGCATCAAGATTCTTTCGGGAAGTTTCTTCATTCCCCGGCATCCTCCTCAGACCCGCTCCATCGTCAGTCCGCTCTCCAGGATCTGCGCCGTGCCGGAGGTCAGGTTGGCCAGCATGTCCTGCACCGTTCCCGCGTCCTCCTCCTGAGCGAGGATGGTCAGGGTCACCTTTTCGCCGTACTCCGTATCCTCGATCACGAAGTTCCCCTCCTGGTCCAGACTGTCCGCAGCCATCTTCGTTATCCTGTCCAGATGGGAGTATTCCACACAGACCTTGATCCGGCAGACGCTGCAGACGCTGCAGACTCCGGCCTCATCGATGACCAGCCGGGCGCTGGATGAGTAGGCCCTGACCAGGCCGCCGGTACCCAGCTTGATCCCGCCGAAATAACGGGTAACGACGATGACCAGATTCGTAAGCCCCTCCCCTACCATCAGCTGCACCATGGGCGCGCCGGAGGTTCCCTGCGGTTCTCCGTCATCGCTGGCCCACTGGATCTGCGCCTTATCGCCAAGCACCATGGCCGGAACATTGTGGGTCGCGTCACGGTACTCAGCGCGGATCCGGGCGATGAACTCCTCCGCCTCTTCCCTGCTCTCCACCGGCTTCACGTGCGCGATAAACCGTGAACGTTCGATTGTCTGACTGGCCGACGCCTCTTTTCGTACTGTCTTGTACTGCTCCATTTCTCACCTTTCGTTACTTCTCCGCGATGAACCTGCTGTACCGGCCCAGATCTTCCCGGCGGAACCTTCCCCGCAGGATCACCGCCGACTCGGTGTAGTCCATGTCCTCCACCTGCCCGCTGTCGCAGAGGGCCGACAGGACGCTGCCCTGATCGTAGGGGATCGCAAAGGCTGTCCGGACCAGGTCCCGGGTCAGTTTTTCCTGTATCTTCTCCAGGAGAACGTCCATGTTCTGACCTGTTTTTGCGGAGATGTAGACTGCGTCGCATCCGCTGGCATCCAGCGGGAGCTCCTCCACCAGATCCATCTTGTTGTACACCATGACCCGTTCCGTTCCGGTACCGCAGATCTCCTCCATGACCTTCTCCGCCACCTCGATCTGAAAATCCCGCTGCTCATAGGCGCAGTCCGCAACGTGGAGAAGAAGGTCCGCGTCCCGGACCTCCTCCAGCGTTGACTTGAACGCTTCCACCAGGCCATGAGGCAGCCGGCTGACGAATCCCACCGTATCGATGAGGATGAAATCCGTTCCCGTCTCGGGGCTGATCCTGCGGTGCGCCGGATCCAGCGTCGCGAAAAGCATATCTTTGGACTCCACCGTCTTGTTCTCCCGGCGCTCCTCCTCCCGGGAAGTCTCCTCCAGGATCCTGTTCATGATAGCGGATTTCCCCGCGTTGGTGTATCCCATCAGAGCCACCACCGGGATCCGGGACCTGACGCGCTCCTGCCTTTGCAGCGTTCTCGTGGCGCTGGTCTTGCGCAGCTGCTCCCGGATATCCTCGATGCGTCCGGCGATGTGCCGCCGGTCCGTCTCCAGCTTCTTTTCTCCGGGGCCTCTCGTTCCGATGCCGCCGCCGAGACGGGAGAGGGACCTGCCGAAGCCGGTGAGCCGGGGCAGACGGTACTGCAGCTGGGCCAATTCCACCTGCAGCTTGCCCTCCCGGGATGTGGCCCGCCGGGCGAAAATGTCCAGGATCAGGATCGTTCGGTCGATGACCCGCACTCCCAGGGCTTCCTCGAGATTTCGGATCTGGATGCCGGTGAGCTCGTCGTTGCAGATCACCGTGTCCGCCTCCATCGCCTCGCACAGCTGCGCCAGCTCCTCCACCTTGCCCCGTCCGAGCCACGTGGCGTTCTCCGGCCTCTGCCGCGCCTGCACCACCTGTCCGATGACCTCCACCCCGCAGGCCTCAGCCAGAGCTTCCAGCTCATCCATGGAGTGTTCGATGGTGTCCTCCCGTCCACCGAAGGCGATCCCCGCCAGGATCCCCCGGTACTCGTCATCCCGCAGGACATCATTTTCGTCGTTGAATCGTATCGCCATCTTCCGCTTCCCGCTC
>CACXCQ010000192.1 GCA_902766185.1 uncultured Eubacteriales bacterium | reverse complement strand
TGTAGATAAGTTCCCGTCGAGCGTTTTTTGAGCTTCCTGAGTGGCCGACTCGATAGGCGCTAATTTCATAAACCGCTTGTTTTCAAGACTTTCAGCGCCTCTTATGTGTTTGCTTTAGACATCAATACTACGCACTCCACATGCTTCGTCCATGGGAAGTTATCGAATGGCTTCAGCGACTCCACCCGGTAGCCGTTAAGCTGCAGCTGGTAGAGGTTCTGGGCAAGGGATTTCGGATTGCAGGAAACGTAGACGATCTGAGGAACGCCGTAGCTGATGATGCGGTCCAGGGCGTCCACAGAGATGCCAGCCCTGGGTGGATCCACGACGATCACGTCCGGGCGGTCAGGAATAGAAGAGAGCACCTCGAACACATCCCCCGCAATGAAACGGCAGTTGTCCAGTCCGTTCACCGCAGCGGTCTGCCGCGCCATCTCCACAGCCTCCTCCACAAGTTCCACTCCGATGACTTCGGAGGCGCTCCTGGCCAGAACCTGAGAGATCGTACCGGTGCCGCAGAAGAGGTCGAACACCTTCCGGCCCCGGACATCATCCAGAAGCCCTACGGCATACGTATATAGGTTTTCCACTGCTTCTACGTTAGTCTGAAAGAAGGAAAACGCGCTGACCTGGAACTTCAGGCCGCAGATCTCCTCATCGTAGTAGTCCCGTCCGTGCAGCACCCGAAGCTCGTCGCAGTATACCGCGTCCGCCAGACGATCATTGATGGTCCGCAGGATCCCCGCCACCTCATGCTCCAAAGGCAGGCCAAGGATCATTTCAACGTACGCCTTCTCATCGAAACCATCCGGGGTCCCCTCTCCCTCGCTGGAGGTAACGATGTTCACCAGCAGCTGCCCGGTGTGCACGCCCCTCCGCAGGACCAGATTGCGCATCAGACCCCGGTGAGTCTTCTTGTGGTACTTGGTGTAGCCGTGCTCCGCCGCGAAACCCAAAGTCGCCCGCAGCAGCAGATTGAAATCCGGATGGACCAGCTGGCATTCATCTACCGTAACGATGGACATGAAATGCTTTCTGCGGTGCATGCCCAGTGTCATGGGACCGCCCTTCTCCATATCCCCGAAGGTGTATTCCATCTTGTTGCGGTATCCATAGACCGAGGGTGCCGGCTCGATGGGCAGTATCTTCCCGCAGGAGACCTGCTTTTGCTCCAGCAGACCCTTCACCTCACCGAATTTGTTCGCCAGCTGCTCGGCGTAGGGTACCCCCTGGTAGCTGCAGCCGCCGCAGTATTCCCAGTCTTTGCAGAGGCCCTTCTCCGCTCCCGCGCAAAGGCTGGCTACATCCCTCTTTTCGATCATCTCTGTATTCATCAGGTTAGAACCTTCCGTACTTATCGTAAAACTCTCTCTTGTATTCCGGGAACCGGTCTTCATCGATGGCCTGCCGGATGCGCTCCATGGTCTTTACCAGGAAGTGCAGATTGTGATTCGTCATCAGCATGGCCGACAGGATCTCGTCGCACTTGAACAGATGCCGCAGATAGGCCTTGGAATAGTTCCGGCAAGTGTAGCAGTCACATTCCGGATCCAGCGGTGTGAAATCCCGCTCGTACTGCTTGTTCTTGATGTTCACCCGTCCGTGGCTGGTCATGGCCATACCGTGCCGGGCGATCCTGGTCGGGAGCACGCAGTCGAACATATCGATGCCCCGCTCCACCCCTTCAAAGAGGCAGTCCGGGCTGCCAACGCCCATGAGATACCGGGGCTTATCCTTCGGCAGCCAGTCCACGCATTCGTCCATGACTTCGTACATCAGTTCCTTCGGCTCACCCACCGAGAGACCGCCGATGCTGTATCCGGGCAGGTCCATTTCCACCACTTGCTCCGCGCTGCGCTTTCGCAGATCCGGGTAGGTCCCTCCCTGCATGATCCCGAACAGCGACTGGTTGCAGCCTTCTCCCAGAATCTGGCTCTCACCTCCCAGGGACTCCGCGTAACGGTCGTGCTCCGCCTTGCAGCGCTTCAGCCACCTGGTCGTCAGCTCCAGGGACTGCTCCACGTACTTTCGCTCCGCCGGCCATGGCGCGCACTCATCGAAAGCCATCATGATGTCCGATCCCAGCGCGTGCTGGATCTCCATGGATTTCTCCGGGGAGATCATGTGCCGGGAACCGTCGATATGGGACTGAAATTTCACGCCCTCTTCGCTGATCTTGCGCATCTTTCCCAGGCTGAACACCTGAAAACCTCCGCTGTCCGTGAGCACCGGAAGATCCCAGTTCATGAACTTGTGTACGCCGCCTGCCTCCCGGACGATCTCGTGGCCCGGCCGCAGGTACAGGTGGTAGGTGTTGCTGAGAATGATCTGTGCTCCCAGCTCCTTCACCTCCTCCGGCCGCATAGCCTTCACCGTGGCCGCCGTGCCCACCGGCATGAAGATGGGTGTTTCGATCTTGCCGTGGGGTGTGGTCACCGTTCCCCGCCGGGCTTTTGTCCTCGTATCCGTCTTGTGCAGTTCAAATGTTACCGCAGGCATATTATTCTCCTCTTTATCGCACGCTTTTCTTAACTACTCAATGAACATGGCGTCCCCGTAGGAAAAGAACCGGTATTCCTCCCGGATCGCTTCCTGGTAGACCTCCAGGATCTTCTCCCGGTCGTAGAGGGCTGAGATCAGCATCAGCAGAGTGGATTTCGGCAGATGAAAATTAGTGATCAGCGCGTCCACGATCCTGAATTCGTACCCCGGGTAGATGAATATCCCCGTGCTCGCGGAGCCGGGCTTCACCTGCCAGCAGCCGGCATCCGCACCGTCTTGCTGGCAGAAGACCGCGGCGCTTTCCACCGTCCTCGTGGAGGTGGTGCCAACGCTGATGACCCGCCGGCCCTCCCGTTTTGCTCGGTTGATGATCTCCGCCGCTTCTTCGCTGATGGTGTACTCCTCGAAATGCATGTGGTGTTCTTCCACCGTCTCGCTCTTTACCGGCCGGAAGGTGCCGATTCCCACGTGCAACGTGACGAAGGCCAGCTCAACGCCCTTCTCCTCTGCCTTTGCCAGAAGCTCCTTCGTGAAGTGCAGCCCAGCCGTAGGCGCTGCCACGGAGCCCTCGATCCGGTTGTAGACGGTCTGGTACCGCTCCCGGTCCTCGTCCTCGCCGGGTCTCTGGATATAGGGCGGCAGAGGCATGGTCCCCACCTGTTCCAGCCGCTCCATGAAGATACCCTCGTAATCGAAACGGACGATTCGGGTACCGTCCTCGCCAAAGTCAAGGATCTCGGCCCTGAGCAAAGGCTGGTCAGCGAGCTCGCTTCCCGGCCCGCTGAAGCATACCGTATCGCCTGGCTTCAGCCGTCTTCCCGGCCGGACCATGGTCTCCCAGACCTCGCTTCCCCTTTCGGGTGCGTCTTCTTCCCGGGTCCGCCGGATCAGCAGAAACTCCACCCTGGCACCGGCGGGTTCCGTGCCGGAAGCCTGTCCTTTGGGCATTTTCCGGCCGTAAAGCCGCGCCGGCAGGACCCTGGAATCGTTCAAAACAAGACAATCTCCCGGATTTAAGTAATCCAGGATGTCATAAAAATGTTTATGTTCAGTTTCTCCAGTCTCCCGGTGAACCACCAGAAGCCGGGATCCGTCCCTGCGGTCCGCGGGCTTCTGGGCGATCAGGTGCTCCGGAAGATGGTAATCAAATGCGTCGATCTTCATACTTCTCCTCAGTCGCTTATGTTGATGGAGATCTGCTGCTCCTCATCCTCGTCGTAATCCAGGCCAAGATGCTGATAGGCAAGCCGTGACACTACCCGGCCCTTCTGGGTCCTGTGCAGGAAGCCTGCCTGGATAAGATATGGCTCGTACACGTCCTCGATGGTCACCCTCTCCTCGCCGATGGATGCCGCGATGGTGTCGATGCCCACAGGGCCGCCGTCGAACCGCTCGATGATGGTCCGCAGGATCTCCCGGTCCAGATTCTCCAGTCCCATATAATCCACGCCCAGAGCGCTCAGCGCCTCCCGGGTGATGTCGATATCGATGTTGCCGTCCCCCTTGACCTGGGAGAAGTCCCTCACCCGCTTCAGCAGGCGGTTGGCGATACGGGGCGTTCCCCGGGACCTTCGGGCCATTTCGTCCACGGACTGGTCGTCAGCCGTCACCTCCAGAAGTCTCGCTGTCCTGCGGATGATCTGGGCCAGCTCGTCCTTCGTGTACATCTCAAATTTGCAGTTTACCCCGAACCGGTCCCGCAGGGGCGCCGACAGGCTCCCTGCTCTGGTGGTCGCGCCGATGAGAGTGAATCTGGCGATGTCCAGCCGGATGGATCTGGCCGATGGTCCCTTGCCGATGATGATATCCAGAGCAAAATCCTCCATGGCGGAGTACAGGACTTCCTCCACCGATCGGTTCAGCCGGTGGATCTCGTCGATGAACAGAACATCGTTCTCATTCAGATTCGTGAGGATCGCCGCCAAGTCACCCGCCCGCTCGATGGCAGGACCTGAGGTGATGCGGATATCCACACCCATCTCGTTGGCGATGATCCCTGCCAGAGTCGTCTTGCCCAGCCCCGGAGGGCCGTAGAACAGCACGTGGTCCAGAGGCTCTCCCCGAAGCTTGGCCGCTTCGATGAACACCTTCAGGTTGTCCGTGGCCGTCTTCTGGCCGATGTAATCCTCCAGGCTCTGGGGGCGCAGCGTCACCTCCTGCCGGTACTCGCCTTCGCCCAGCTCCGCTGCCGTGATTCTTTCTTCGTAATCCATTGCTTTCTCTTCCTGTTATCTATGCGCTCTTTTCTATGCTCCGATCAGAACAGATTCTTCAGCGCCTTCTTGATGTATTCCTCTGTGGTGAGATCCTGCTCTTTGACCGTGGATACTGCACTCATGGCTTCTGCCCGGCTGTAGCCCAGCGCCATCAGCGCGTTCACCGCCTCTGCCCTGCCTCCCGCAGGGGCAGCCGCGCCCTCTTCTCCAGGCATGTCCTCTGCCGCGGCGACGCCGTCCATGGTGAACTTGTCCTTCAGCTCCAGCACGATGCGCTCCGCCGTCTTCTTTCCGATGCCGTTGGCCTTCTGCAGGGACTTGGCGTCCTCAAAGGCGATGGCCTGCTTCAGCTGGTCAAGGGTGAATGCGGAAAGAATGGATATGCCTGCCTTTGCGCCGATGCCGCTGACGGTGATCAGCTTGCGGAAGGCCTCCAGCTCTCCCCGGCTGGAAAACCCGTACAGGCTGATGTCATCCTCCCGGACGATCATGGCGGTATGGACCGTGACCTCCTCGCCCTCCGCCTTGCGGTAGGCGCTGATATTGGCCGGCACGTTGACGAAATAGCCTACGCCGCCCACATCCACGATGATGAAGCCGTCGCCCTTCTCTGCCAGTATTCCTCTTAAAAATCCAATCATATTTGTTTCTCCTGTCCTTTATCCCCGCAGTTTTTTCAGCCGGTCCCGGGTATCCGCCGAGTGTCCGTGGCAGATGGCCGCAGCCAGGGCGTCCGCCGTATCGTCCGGCTTCGGCACCTGGGCCAGGTTCAGCATGGTCTTCACCATGAACTGCACCTGTTTCTTGTCCGCCCGGCCATAGCCCACCAGGGCCTGTTTGATCTGCAGAGGGGTGTATTCCGCGATCTCGATGCCGCCTCTGACACAGGCGAGAATGGCCACTCCTCTGGCCTGCCCCACCTGGATGGCGGTCTTCGCGTTGTTGTTGAAATACAGCTGCTCGATGGAAGCCACCTGGGGCCGCTGTTCTTCGATGATCTCCCGCAGGCTGGTGTAGAGATGCTCCAGCCGCTGGGGCATAGGCATATCCTTGTCCGTGGTCACCGCCCCGTAATTCACCGCGCGGAAGTGATTTCCTGTTTTTTCGATAACACCGTATCCCAGGATCGCGTATCCCGGATCGATTCCTAATATCCTCATTCTGTGAGCCCTGCCTTTGCTATACACATGATATAGTATACCACACAGATGATACAAAAGAAAAACAAAGGATTATGTTCCCCGAATGAATATTTATGCTATACTATACCAAAGAATTGCCAAATATTATCAAATGACACGGGAGGTTTCGTATGCGAATTTCCAGACAGAACAAGATCCTCGAGTTGATCGAGAACAACGAGATCGAAACTCAGGACAAGCTTGTATCCATGCTGAGGGAGTACGGGTATGATGTCACCCAGGCTACAGTTTCCAGAGACATCAAGGAGCTGCAGCTGGTGAAGTCTCTTTCATCCTCAGGAAAATATCGTTATACTGTTTCCTCCGGTCAGGACGGATTGATCTCTGACCGTCTCTCCAATATATATCGTGAGACAGTCCGATCCATCGCGTCCTCCGGGAATATCGTTCTGGTCAAAGCCCTTTCCGGCTGCGCCAATGCCGCCGCGGAAACTCTGGATAACTTTGGCCTGGAACACGTCATCGGTTCCGTAGCAGGTGACAACACCGTCCTGCTGGTGGTGGATGATCCCGCCAATACGCAGCAGGTGGTGGACCGTCTGAACGCACTGCTTCACAAATAGACTCAAATGATCAGACACATCAGCATCCGGAATTTCGCCATCATCGATCACACGGAGATCGATTTTCACGATGGTCTCAATATCATTACCGGTGAAACGGGCGCCGGTAAATCCATTGTAGTGGAAGCCGTCAGTCTGGCTCTGGGCAGCCGGGCGGATTCCTCTTTTGTGCGCACCGGCGAGGATAAAGCGGTGATCCAGATGACCGCCGACGACGCGGAAGGTCGGGAGTATCTGCTGACCCGGGAAATCTCCGCCTCCGGACGCAATATCTGCCGCGTCGATGATTCCATGGTGACCCTTGGGCAGCTTTCCGCTGTCAGCAGGACCCTTGCGGACATCCACGGTCAGTATGACCACCAGTCCCTTCTGGATCCGGCGAGTCACATCCGTCTTCTGGACAATTATCATGCGGACACGATCCGCCCGGCCCGTGAGGCTGTCGCCCTTCTCTATGAGCAGTATTCCGCCCTGCAGCAGCGGCTGAAGGAACTCATCGCACTGGCTGCGGAAGGCGCGCGCCAGCGGGATTTCATGGCTTTTGAGCTGCAGGAGCTGGAGGCGGCCGGTCTCGTCATCGGTGAGGATGAGCGCCTGGAGCAGGAGATCAACATTCTCCAGAACAGCGAGACCATTTACGAACAGCTGGCCGGCTCCTATGAGCTTCTCTCCGATGGAGACTATGCCTGCCTGCCCGCGCTGAAACAGATCCGGGATATGGTGAGCGGCGCCGGCGAGTTCTCTCCTGAGATCGCGGAACTCGGGGAGCGTCTTTCCGCGGTATACTATGAGCTTGAGGATGTCGCTTCAGAGGTTCGCGGCCAAAGGGACGGAATCGTCTTTTCACCGGAGGAGTTGGACCAGAAGCTGGCCCGTCTCGATCAGATCAGCCGTCTGGTCTCCAAGCACGGCAAGAGCGTTCCGGAGCTTCTGGAGTATCAGCAGGAGCTTTCCCAAAAGCTGGCCGACATCCAGGACAACAGCGGCAGGCGCCAGCAGCTTGAAGATGAACTGAAGAAGATCCGCATCGCGCTGCAGGGCGCGTGCAACCGGCTCACCGATGCCAGGAAGGCCGCTGCCCTCAGTCTCCAGGAAGAGATCAGCAGAGAGCTTTCCCAGCTGAACTTCGCCGACAGCCGCTTCGCCGTGGAATTCCGGCAGGCTCAGGACTTCAGCGCCGAAGGAAAGGACATCGTGGAATTCATGATCAGCACCAACCGCGGAGAGGAGCTGAAGCCGCTCAGCAAGATCGCCTCCGGCGGTGAGATGTCCCGTATCATGCTCGCTTTCAAGAAGATCACCGGCGACTACGACGGTATCCCCGCCATGATCTTTGACGAGATCGATGCCGGCATCAGCGGCGTTTCCGCCAGCGTTGTGGGCCGAAAAATGCGGGAGATCGCAGCAAACCACCAGGTCATCTGCATCACCCACCTTCCCCAGATCGCTGCCTTCGGTCAGCACCACTACCGCATCGAAAAGTTCAGCGATGAGACCCGTACCTACACCCGGGTTGCGGCTCTGTCCCAGGAGGAAAAGGTGGACGAGATCGCCCGGCTCCTCGGAGGGGAGACCGTTACATCCACCACCCGCAGTTCCGCCCGGGAGCTGATGGAGGCTGCGTCCAGAGGATGAAGATGCACGGCTTCGGATGATCCGAATGAACCGGAACAAAAGTAAAAGGCTGCCGCACCAGATTGGTGCAGCAGCCTGTTTTTTCTGTTTACCCGATTGGGTCGTCTTGCCGATCAGATCTTACTCTGCCGGTGCCTCAGCGGGAGCTTCCTCAGCTGATTCTTCAGCCGGAGCTTCTTCTGCGGCAGGCTCTTCAGCCGGTGCTTCGACGGGAGCTTCTTCCACAGCGGGTTCCTCTGCAGGAGCCTCAGCCGGAGCTTCCTCTG
>CACXCQ010000191.1 GCA_902766185.1 uncultured Eubacteriales bacterium | reverse complement strand
TACGAGCCGCTGTTTGACAAGTGGTACATAAAGAAAAAACTGGGGACGGGAAGCTTCGGCGAGGTCTACCTGATCGAGTACAGCGAGTTCGATCAGCTCTACCAGTCCGCGCTGAAAGTCATTTCCATTCCCCAGAGCAGGGACGAGATCCGCAGCATGATGGCGGATGGAACAGATCGCCAGAGCATCGCGAAGTATTACGACGATGTTCTGGAGTCTTTTGCGGCTGAAAACGCCCTGATGTTTGAGGTCAGGGGGAACAGCCACATCGTCAGTTATGAAGACCACAAGATCATTCCGCACGAAGACGGCATCGGATACGACATCCTCATCCGCATGGAACTGCTGACCCCGCTGACGGAGCACCTGATCCATCACAAAATGGATCAGCAGGAAGTGATCCGCCTGGGTATCCACATGTGCAGGGCACTGGAGATCTGTGAGCAGAAAGGGATCATTCACCGGGACATCAAACCATCGAACATTTTTTTGTCCAGCACCGGCAATTACAAGCTGGGCGATTTCGGCATTGCTCGCACTATCGAAAAGACGGCGGGCAATCTTTCTCAAAAGGGGACCCCAAACTACATGGCTCCGGAGGTGTATCGCGGAGAACGGTATGGATGGAGCGTGGACATCTATTCGCTGGGGATCGTTCTCTACTATCTGCTGAACCGCAAACGCACGCCCTTCCAGCCTTTGGATACGGAATACGTCTCCCATCACGACTATGAGAAGGCCCTGTACCGCAGGATGCAGGGAGAGGAACTGCCCCCTCCGATAGACGCGGATCCGGCGTTGGGTGACGCCGTGTTGAAGGCCTGCGCATACCTCCCCCGGGACCGGTATGGCACTGCCGCCGAATTCCGGGAGGAGCTGGAGAGGCTCGCAGGTGATGATTCTACTGCCGCCGGCGGAAGCCGCGCAAAGGCAGGCGGGGCGGCGGATGATACCGAGCTGATTTTTGACAACCCCGAAGACCTGAAGAAATACAGAGTAAACGAAGATTCAGAACCGCGTAGATTTTACAACAACGACAGCGTGTATCGACGCGAACCGCAGAGCCGACCGTACTACGAACATGCGGACGCGTCATGGACGGCGCCCGGAAGAGGAAGAATCCCGCCAGCCGCGCCCCGCAGAGAAAAACACACCGGCAGGAAGATCGCGAGCCTGATCGCGGCGATCCTGGCGGCCCTTGTGTTCGTTGGGGCGCTGGATTACTTCCTGACCAGAACGCCGAATGCAGACCAGGAGGGTACGGTGCAGGCAACGGAGGTGGACCGTTCAGTTGGCGAGGTCCCTGTCGAGGACCAAGTGGAACTTCTCTCCTACGACGTGAATTACGATAAGACCTGGAAACGCGGAAAATCCTACGCCAATACAGGCGTCGACACACTACTGCTCGTCAGAAACGACAGCAATACTCCCATCAATCATGTGCAATTCAGCGTTGAAACGGGAGATGGAACGGATGCGTATAATGTAAATTCGTCGGGCACGCAGTTCACTGCGGACGGCTATGTCGGTCCGGGGGAGACCGGATACATGTATAAGCGGATCAGGATTCGCGAGGATACGGACGACAGCGCGGGAATCGTCAGTATCGAGGGTGTTTCCACCTGTGATCTGAGGGGAGACTACGAAGATCCAATGGCGGAGAACCTGAAATGGAAGAAGAGACGGTACACCCATTACACACGCAATGGAGAGCCATATGATTCCAAGGAGTGGAACGTTGCTTGCACGCTGGTAAACCCCAACGATGAAACGGTTCATGCGGATTACAATGATCTGGTTACGCGGTTCATTGCAGCCCCGGACATCGATCAGATGGAGGATACCGGGGATTACGACATCTCCGGCCAGTGGGCTGTGGGGCAGTTGGGCAAGGACATTCCGGCGAACGGCGAACGCAGATCAGCGGAACTGCTGGACGACCCTGTTTTTGACGACGATAAGGTGGACGTGGCTGATCTGTATCTGTATTGTATCGACATGGAACACATGGGAGACTAAGGGACAGAGAACAAAGCATGAGAAAAAAGACTGGATTTATCATAGCGATCGTCGCGCTGCTGGCGCTGAACTGCATGGTGCTCTTCTGGCTGGTGCGTACAGCCGGGGGGAATGCGCATGAAGCGGAGCCGACGACGACCACCGCGGCGCAAACGACTGAAGCGACGGAGGCGACCACCGCGCAGACGGAGGAGAGCAGCGAGCAGCTCACGCCCAAGGAGCAGGCGGCGACCCACGTCTACGCCCACCGGGGCGTTTCCGGGGAGAGCATGGAGCATTCCTTCGCGGCATACGACAAGGCCATCGAGGACGGCGCCAAGTATATCGAACAGGACATCGTCATCTCCGCGGACGGGACGCTTTACGTGTCCCACGATCAGAACGCGGCCCGCATGACCGGCGTGAACCGGGACTTTTCCGGAATGACCGACGGGGAGATCGACGCACTGACCACCCATTCCGGCAACCCGGTGCTGCGCCTCAGCGAGGTGTTCGACCGGTACGGCACATCCATCAACTACGTGATCGAGCTCAAGAGCAAGGACGACGCCACGGTGGACGCGTTCATTCGCATCGTCGAGGACTATCAGTATCAGGACCAGATCACCGTTCAGTGCTTTTTGCTGGACGTTCTGCAAAGGCTGGAGGACCGCTGGCCGGACATGCCGAAGCTCTACCTCTGCCGGAGCCAGGACGCTATGCGGGCGGGACTGGACAAATCCTATGTGGACATCATCTCGGTGGAGGACTGGATGATGACCCAGGACAACTGCGACGAGGTCCACGATCACGACAAGCAGTTCGGCGCCTGGCCCATCACCAGCGAGGAGTGGATCCGCAAGGCCATCGACATGGGCGTGGACAGCTACTTTACGGATGACGTGGCAAAGGCCATGGAGATCGAGGAAACCTACGGCATTGAGAAGAGGGAATAGATCGTGACAGCGAACAGAAGATGCCAGAACAACAAACGAAACCTTACGGCCATACTGCTGGTTCTGCTGGTGAGTACGGCTCTGGCCTTTGCGCTGGCCGGGTGCGGCCACAAGAACGACCAGAACGCCTCCACGCAGACCACCGCCGCCACGCAGCAGACGGAACAGACACAGCAGACTCAGGCGACAGAGCCCGCTTCGACGGAGCCTCTTGAGACCCTGTTCTTTGCCTCCGACTACCAGATCGTCGACGGACTGGACACACCGCAGCAGACGCTGACGAAGGTGATGGAATCGGCCATAGAAGACGGGAAGGATCCGGATGGGATCATCCTCTGCGGGGATTACACCAACGACCGGAAGCTGCATGACTACCAGCTCAGCCCGGAGGATTCCATCGAGGAGATCCGTGACGTGGCGGAGGAGCTGTGCCCGGACGTTGAGGACGACGAAATGATCTTCGTTCAGGGCAATCACGACCGGCTCACGGAATCCATCACCGGATCCGGCCTGCACGAATACGACGATTATCTGGTCTACGTGCTCAACACGGAGAACGACTTCCCCTGGAAGCAGGGCAAGGAAGCCGGCTGCCTCGATAAAGTGAAGAAGTCATCGAAGAAGCTGCGGCGCTGCCTGCGGGAGCTGGCCGAGCAGGGCGAGACCCGGCCAGTGATCATCGCCGGTCACGTGCCCCTGCACTTCACCGCACGGACATCCAGCCGCCACGTCACCGGAGACAACCTGTATTCCTCGCTGATCTTCGACGTAGTCAATAATTCGGGAAAAATGTTGGACATCGTGTATTTTTTCGGCCATAATCATTCCAAAGGCTGGGACTGCTACATGGGAGGCGGAAGCGTATACAAAGGAGTCGGTGACACACTGCTCGTTCCTGCCTTTGCGGAAGACGACGTGAACACCGATGAATTCACGGAGGAGAGGCTGAACTTCACTTACCTGAACGCCGGTTACGTGGGCTATTACATGAACTGCGGACCGGAGGAAGTGGATAACGGCACGGCGGACCAGTACCACGCGGCCGACGAAGCGCTCACCGGGACGGTCTGCGAGATCTATCCCGACCGGCTGGTGCTCACCCGCTACGATGCGGATGGTGTACACAGCCTGGGCTCCGACGGCGAGGCCGACCCATACAAAGGTTTCATTGACGCCGGCTTGATCGGCGAGGAGTATTACGGCAGGGCCACGGACAGCCCGCAGGAGGTCCAGAGGAAACTGCCGTAGAGCGAAAGACTTGGTTAATGCAGACATAAAAAAGGAGGAGAAAATGGACAGACACAGATCGGGGACCCCCTTGAGAAAACGCCGGATCGTCCTGGCGCTGCTCGTAGCTGCGGTCATGGGCCTGGGACAGGTGACGCCAGCCTTTGCGCTGACCGCCGGACAGGCAAAACCGGATGTGCCGAAGAAGGCGGCCGGGGAAACGGCTGCGGGTTACGATGAGGCCAAGGCGGAGTTCGAAGCGGCGGCTGCGGCAAAGGCAGAAGCGGAGGCCAAGGCAGAGGCGGCGAAGACTGCGCTGACGGAGGCTGAAGCGAACCTGGCGAAGGCCGGGGAAGATGCCCTAGCGGAGGCGAAGAATGCGGCGCAGGCAGCGCAGGCGGCATTGGAGCAGGCGAATGCGGATCTTGAAGATGCGGAGAAGAAGGCTGAGGACGCCCAGGCCGCTTATGAGGAAGCGGTGGCTGCAATTAATGAGGAAGAGCTGAAGGCGGCGCTCGAGGCGGCGGATCAGGAGGCCATGGAGGCGGATGCGGCGCTGGGCCAGGCGGAATCCAACAGGAATGCTGCCCAGACAGATTACGACCAGGCCGGAGCGGCCTTCATCAACGGGAAAGCTGCAGGTGCTCTCTCGACGGATTCCCTGACCGGGATGTACAAAGAAAGCACTGCGGTCAACGGGTATCTGGGAGATGTGTACAAACAGGCGCTGGCCTCCGCCCTCACGGTGGACAACCTGCTACTGGCGGCAGATCTGGTGGACGAGTGCAATGCTCTGAGGGCAAAGCCGGAGCACAATCTTTCGCCGGTGAAGATCGATTACCGGCTCATGTGCTTCTCAGCCACCAGCTGCGCAGTGTCCGCGCAGAAGAAGGACCATGTGGTGTTCAACGCGTATGCTGGCGGGGCCTTCGATTCACTCCACTCCCTGTTGCCGGGAACTATGTCGGAGAATCTGGCCTGGGGATACC
>CACXCQ010000190.1 GCA_902766185.1 uncultured Eubacteriales bacterium | reverse complement strand
ACTGACCGGCAGCGAGAAAGCGATCCCGATCACAGCCGTCGCGGCGATCCTGCAGCACAATCTGTCCGGGATCATGTCCGCGAAGGATAAAGGGATCACCAGCCCGAAGAAGATGGAGAACCACTCCTACGCCACCTGGGAGCTGCCCATCGAGCAGGCGATCCTGAAGGAGTGCGTGGAGGAAGACGGAGGCGATTTCGATAAGGTGGAGATGCTTCCGGAGACCATCGATGATGAGGTGGCGGCGCTGAAAGCGGAACAGGTGGACAGCATCTGGGTCTACTATGGCTGGGCCGGCATCGCCGCGGAGGTGAAGGACTTCCCCATCAACTATTTCGCGTTCAAGGATATCGATGAGGCCTTCGACTACTATTCGCCGGTGATCATCGCCAATGACGACTTCCTGGCGTCGGATCCGGAGACCGCGAAGGCATTCCTGAAGGCGGTAACGAACGGGTACAACTACAGCATCGCCCATCCGGAAGAGGCAGCGGAGATCCTGGTGAACGCAAACCCCGAGATCGACGCGGATCTGGCCCTGGCCAGCCAGCTGTATCTGACGGATCAGTATCAGGCTGAGGCGGAGCAGTGGGGTATCATCGATGCGGACCGCTGGAACGCGTTCTACGACTTCATCAACGAGAAGGGTCTGGCAGAGGAAAAGATCCCGGAGAACGTGGGATTCACCAACGAGTACCTGACGGAGCAGTAGCGCCTGCCACCGGAGCCGGCGCGATTCTCCGGGCTCAGACGTCCCGGCGCTTCATGGACATCAGCGCGCCGATGAAACAGATCAGGGCGAAGATCCGGAAGGAAAGGTGCATGGCGCCCTCGAAATCCGCCATGGGAGCCTCCGCCAGGGTGGCGCTGCCCAGACGGGCGGTGACCACGATGGTGGTGATGGCGATGCCGCTAGTCTGCCCCAGCGTGCGCATGGTGGCCAGAACGGAACTGGCTACCCCGTAGTGGGCGGGCTCCACGCAGCTCATGATGGCGTTCATGTTGGGGGAGGAGAAGATCGCCACCCCGAGTCCCGCAGCCAGAAGGCCGCAGACGATGGCCGCCGTGGGCGTATCCTTTATGACGAAGGAGAAGAAGAGCAGGCAGGCGGTGCACACGAACATTCCGGCTGTGGCCAGCTTATACGGCGGGACGCGGTCGGACAGGGCGCCGGCCCTGGTGGTGAACAGAGCCATCATCAGGGGCTGGCAGATCAGGATCAGCCCTGCGGTCTGGGAGGTGAAGCCCTTGTCCACCTGCAGGTACAGGGACATGAAGTAGCCGATGCCGAAGATGGCGCTGTAGTTGAAGAGCGCCGCCAGATTGGACAGGGTGTAGGCCGGGGTGCTGCGGAAGATGCGCACGTCGATGACGGGATCGCCCGCCCTCAGCTCCGCGAATACGAACAGAACGCCCAGCGCGATGCCGCAGGCGATCAGGGCGAAGGGCCACCAGCTGTTTCCCACGCTGGCGAAACCGAACATGGTACAAGTGATCATAATGATGAAGAGGAGGCTGCCGGTGATATCGGCAGTCCCTTTTGTCTGCGGCATCTCCTCCCGCAAAGGCAGGTGGATCCAGGCCGGGATCAGGGAGATGGTGATGGCGATGGCCACCATCAGGAAGATGCTGTGCCAGCCGAACCACTGGTTCAGGATCCCCGAAAGCACCGGTCCCGAGGCCAGCCCCACGTAAGTTCCCGACAGCATCCGGCCGATGGCGCGGCCACGCTGCTCCTTCGGGTGGCAGCCCACGATGATGGCCGTGTTCGTGGCGAAGATCATGGAGGCCCCGATGCCCTGCAGGATGCGCAGCGCGATCAGAAGCGCGAAGCTGCTGACGAAAAAGCAGGCCAGGCACGAAGCGGCAAGCAGAGAAAGACCCAGAAGAAAGATCCGGTTGCGGCCGGTGGCGTCCGCCAGCTTACCGAAGGGAACGGACAGGCCGCAGGTCGCCAGGGCATAGACGGTGATGACCCAGCCTACCGCGCCTGCGCTGACCGACAGGTCCGCGCTGATCCCGGGGATGACGATGTTGACAGCGCTGCCCAGAAAGGACGAGCAGAAGGAGGTCAGGATGACCACCCGCGTAATGGTCCGGGCCTTATTATTAATGTTGTTTTCTTCTGTCGCCATGGATGAATACCTCTCATCAGAGTATATTCTCCCCGGGGGCCAAAATCAACTGTCCCGGCGGCGGCCGGCCTGTGTTATACTGAATGGGAACGAAATTTTGTATAGGAGAGCGATCATCTATGGACATCAGAACCATAACCTTAAAAAAGACCATACTGGAAGATAACGACCGCGATGCGGATGTGCTGCGCCAGCAGCTCCGCCGCGATGGAACGTACTACGTGAACGTCATGT
>CACXCQ010000189.1 GCA_902766185.1 uncultured Eubacteriales bacterium | reverse complement strand
GATAACGGCCCAGCCTTTGGGGGAGGAACGGGAGAACCCGGCGCCGAGGTCAGGGTGGAGAACGCCGCGGAGGCCCAGAGCGCCGTGGAGATCAAGGAAGACCCGCGGACCATGGAGGAGCTGCTGGACGAACTGGACGCGCTGGTCGGGCTCACCGGCATCAAAGAGGATATCCGCAGCCTGATGAATTTCATCACCATCACAAAACTGCGGAAGGAGCGGGGGCTGGACGTGCCCACCATTTCCTATCACCTGGTGTTCACCGGAAACCCGGGCACGGGCAAGACCACCGTAGCGCGGCTGGTGGCCGGACTGTATCACCGCATCGGCATCCTTCCGAAGGGACAGCTGGTGGAGACCGAGCGGGCGCAGCTGATCGCGGGATACACCGGGCAGACTGCGCTGAAGACCATGAACGTCATCAATCAGGCCATGGGCGGAGTGCTGTTTATCGACGAAGCGTACGCTTTGGTCAACGACGATCAGGACAGCTTCGGAAAGGAGTGCGTCGAGACCATCCTCAAAGCCATGGAGGACCACCGGGACGAGCTGGTGGTCATCGTGGCGGGCTACACCGAGCTCATGCACAAATTCATCGAGTCGAACCCCGGATTCCGGTCCCGGTTCAGCAAGTTTTTTGAGTTTCCGGATTACACCGGCGAGGAGCTGCTGCAGATCTTCCTGACCTTCTGCAAGAAGAACGGATACCACCTGACCGAGGAGGCGGAGGCGTATCTGCTGGTGGCGTTCAACGATATGTACGAGCACCGCGACAGCCATTTCGGCAACGGCCGGACCGCCCGGAACGTTTTCGAGAAAGCCATTCACCAGCAGGCCAATCGGCTGGCGGGGATCGTGGATGACGGGATCGGCGAGATCGGCAAAGATGCAAAGGCAGGTGAGGGCGCGGAGGGCGCGGACGCTGATGCGGCTGGTGCTGATGCGGCTGGTGCCGACGCCGCTGATGCTGCTGGCGCGGATGCCGTGGAGGGCGCCGAAAGTTCAGAGGCTGAAGGCGCGGCTGCTGGAGGTGCGGCTGCTGAGAACGCCGGAGATGAAGCGGCGGCTGACAACGATCACATCACCGACGACCAGCTGCAAGAGCTGACCAAGGCGGATCTGGAGGCCGCGGTCGAAGCGGAGAACCGCAAGATCGAGATCTGAGACGCGGAAAAGACGTGAGCTGAGGCGCGTGAGGCGTGGGCCGAGACGCGAAAAAAGACGCGAGCTGGGACGGCGTCGCGTGCACGCAGGACTGATTCAGACGATCAGTCCTGTTTTTGTTTTTTGGGCTTCCGGGCGAAAGGCGAGGGGATCTTTGCCGCGGCGAAGGCGGCGATGCCGACCGGAAGAATGTAGGTGACGGGGAAACACAGCAGCAGGATCGTGATGACGGCCACGGGCTTGCGCATCTGGTAGGCGTAGAGAGCCGCGATGACGATGGCTGCGGCGAAGGCGCCGTCCATGCCCACGATCAGCGCGAAGGCGTAGCCCAGGCATGCTCCCGAAAAGATGATCGGGAAAATGCTGCCGCCGCGCCAGCCGAAGTTTATGCAAAGGCTGACCAGGGCGAGTTTGAGGATCGCGGACAGGATCAGCTCCTGAGGGGCCGCGGCCTGCCAGCCGTCGATGAACTCGCCAAGCTGGTGCTCCCCGGAGAACATCGTCAGGGGGAGGAAGTAGCCGCACAGGGCCATGAACAGACCCGGGATCAGGGCGGCGATCACCGTGCGCCAGGACTTGCCGGCGCCGGCGGCCGCCCCGGCGCCCGTTCCTTTATTCTTGCCGGCGCCGGTAAGCATCCCGCCGAGGCGGCGGGTGATGCGCTCCACCAGCTGATAGAACATCGAGAACACGATCCCGATGGCCAGCAGCGGGATGAACCACATCCACTGGTCGAGGCCGATGGCGTGCTGCGCGTTGAAGCGGGGCAGGCCGCCTTCGGCCATGCCGCCGGTGAAGTACTCCAGGATATGGCCGAGGAGGCCGAAGGCCAGCATGGCGCCAAGCACACCGAAACAGTAGATCACGATGCGGGTCTTTTTGCTGACGATTTTTGTGCGGTAGTGCTCGGAGGGATCGTCCGGTTCAAGGTTATGGGCGATGCCGAAGAGGGGCGCATGGAAGATCACGCCCAGAGCGGCGGCGATGCCCGTTTCCGTCAGAGCGGCGAGCTGGTCGCCTTTGCATTTCAGGCGGTCGCCAACCCAGCAGCACAGCCCGGCGACCAAACCGGAAAGGCCAGCTTCGGGGCCGAGTGCTCCGCCAAAGAGCAGGGGCAGCAGGGCGCAGATGACAATGATGTGCAGGCGGTCGTAAGGGTATCCGCCGGTCATTTTGACCCGGCCTAGGACGTGCTCGATGTCATCGGGAAGGGGCCCGACCTGCCTTTGGACGAGACCGATGATGAGGCCGCCGGTGAGGCAGACGATCAGGTAATATGGCAGGGAGTGACTGCAGCCGAGGGCTTCGGGCAGCCATGTCCAGATGGCGCTGATGCCGAGGTTCATGATTTTCAGGACGGCCCACACGATGGCGCCGCAGATCAGGCCCAAAAGCAGGGCAAGAGCGCAGATGGAAACCAGCCCGAGGCGTTTTTGCCCGGTCGAAAGGTTGCTGATGTCCCGGAGCGTCTCCGGCTGTTTTTCGTTTTTGCGCAGTTTCATATGTTTGATCGGTGGTTCATGTGGTGAGGCGATGCTTTTTGGCCACGTCGCGGGCTCTGGTCTCGAGCTGCTGCAGCTCCTCCGGGCTGAGCTCGGTCAGATGCTCCAGCTTATCCAAAAGAACCGTGGCGGTATATTGCTCCCGGCGGTGGATGACCTCCAGGTAGTGGCTGATGATCACGCCGGAGAGGAGGGCCACCAGAAGGATCTCGTAGACGACGATATATACGGTCAGGATCCGGGCGGGGAACGTGACGACGGTGACGTCACCGAAGCCGATGGTGGTGGTGGCGACGAAGGTGTACCAAAGGGCATCGCCATAGTTATGGATGCCCGGCTCCACGGCCAGAATGATCATGGCGACAATGAAAAAGCTGATCAGAAACCCGAACAGAAACTTTTCGAAATGGCATCGCTTGACGATCGACCAGAACAGACGAATGTTGCCCATGGGAACCTCCAGAGCCTCCAGGCTCTCCGAATCAGTGCGGCGGCGCCGGTTTCCGCGGCCCGCCTGCCTACAGAATATAGTATAACATTATTTCCGGTTCTATGATAGAATAATAGCAAGTGTATACATGTGCAAAGGCTGGGCTGGCCCGGCGAAGATGCGGTGTGTGAAGACGCGTGGTGCGGCGCATGCGAAGACGCCGGGAGCCAGCGCGAGAGGAGAGAAGAATGATCCTGTATTTTTCGGGAACGGGAAACAGCGAATATGTAGCGAAGCGGATCGCCCGGCGGAACGGGGATGAGATAGTGAACCTTTTTGAGCGGCTCCGGAGCTCGGACTACTCCGAACTCCATTCGGATACGCCCTGGGTGATCGTCTGCCCGACCTATGCCTGGCAGATCCCGCACATCGTCCGCGACTGGCTGAAGGAAGCCCTGCTGATCGGGGACAACAGGATCTATTTCGTGCTGACCTGCGGAGACAGCATCGCGGGCGCCGGCCTCTACAACAAAGCTCTCGCAAAAGAAAAGGGGATGGTCTACCGGGGGACGGCGCCGGTGATCATGCCGGAGAACTACACCGTCATGTTCAATACGCCGGATCAGGAAGAAGCGCTGGAGATCGTCAACCGCGCCGAGGAGAAGATCGACGCCATTGCGGACACTGTCAAGCAGGAAGCTTTCCTGGAGGAGCTGGGCGGCGGCCGGCTGCAGAGCATGATCATGAACAAAGGCTTCGGGCTCATCATCTCCGACAAGAAGTTTGAGGCCGGGGATGCCTGCACCTCCTGCGGTCAGTGCGTGAGGAACTGTCCCACAGAAAACATCTACCTGGATGACGCCACCCGCCGGCCCGTCTGGAGCGGCCGGTGCATTCACTGCATGGCCTGCATCAACCGGTGCCCGTTCAACGCCATCGAGTACGGCTCATCAACGGAAGACCGGGAGCGTTATCGCTGCCCGAAGACGCTGTAGCAGAGAAGAGCGTAAGCGGGCGTGCGGACAAGCAAGCATGTGAGCAGAGGGGATGATTCCGCGAATCCATAGGTCATAGTGACCTGTGGATTTTTTGTTACGTGCCCTGCGCCCCTGCGGATGCATTTTCATTATTTTTGAATCCGCAACATATCCCCGTTTTTTATGTCGAATCGTTTTTTGCCGTTACGAATCAACAAATCGCATCGGAACCAGTGGCCACGATGACCAGCAAATGGGGCGGCTTGCGGAATCCAAATAGTCAAAGAGAAAATTGCAACAGCTCACCAGCCCGGAACAATCCAAGAAGGAAAAGTCAATGTTATGGCTGTTATAACTTGCTGTAACATTGACTTTCTCAACTCAAGCGAGTGGATCCGTGAGAGGAGTCAATGTTTCGGCCGACTGCGGGAAGAAAAACATTGACTGCATGGTGCTGTCCAGCCTTTGCGCGAGAGGAAAGTCATGGTTTAGCCGGCTCTGATGCATTGAAACATTGACTTTTCCTTCTGGGGTTCCTGGCCAGGGAGTCGTGTCCAAATCGTGGTGTGAATTCTGTCTGGCCCGCCCATCCCGAGATCAGCTCCACAAAACGTCAGAACGAAAAGTCGAGATTCAGAAGCTTCAACATCACAGAGATCTCGACTTTTCGTCTGAAAAGGCTGGTCAACCCGTTTCAGTCGAGATTTACTCCAATCCAGCGTTCCATTATCTCGACCTGACCTGCGTGCAGAAGGTGTTTTTCGTCTGATTCGGGAAAAAAGTCGTTATCCCAATGCGTCAGAACAGTTGCGATCTCGATATTTCCTTCGCCGATAGCTCCCGTCTGGTGAGCTGTTATCATTTTCTCTTTGTGAATTTTGATTCCGCAAATTCTGTCCTAATCGAAAAAAACGTATCCGTAAAACGCGCTGAACTAACTGACCTGTCAAGTGGTTCCGTTCGCTCTAACGGGAGCGAACGGAGGTCCTCCGTCCGATCACGCTCGCTTTTCATCCGGCCGCACCGGTCACAAGTGGGGACCGGCAGCCGGCGCGGCGCGATCGGGGCGGACAGTTCCAAATGAATAGAAGAGAATGTGTGGAGAGGTTGGGGATAACCGGCGCCCGCCCGTGGACAGTTGATGCGCTGCCTCACCTGCCCACCGCCAGACTTGCTTACCCACAGCCTCTCCACACTACGGGTTGAACGAAATTTACACCATTGTTTGGACTTGACCGATGGCCGACACTTCGATCGGACATCCGATGGTCGTGGGGGCGGGGCGACCAATCGTGCGGATAGGAAGGTCACGTTTTTTCG
>CACXCQ010000188.1 GCA_902766185.1 uncultured Eubacteriales bacterium | reverse complement strand
ATTTCGGATTCGCGATCAGCGGGCCGAAGTCCGTCATGGCACCGACACCCAGGAATATCAGGGACGGAAGCACTGGTTTCAGCAGATAGAATATCGAGAATATACCTGCGTCCGTCAATTGATTGGAGTTCGTAACACCCTCATGAACAACATCGTTCAGGAAGATCGCAGTCATCGGCAGGTTGGAAAGCAGCATGCCGAACGCGATCGGAACCAGCAGAAGCGGTTCAAACCCGTGTCTGATCGCCAGATACAGGAAGAACAGAGCCGCGATGATCATAATTCCGTTCTGATAGCCGAAGTTCGCGATACCCGTGGACTCCCAGAACGTCATCAAAGTCTGGCCTATGGCATCCATTTCTTATCTTTCTCCTTCTTATAAACACAACAGCGAAAGCGATGCCTTCGCATCACCGAATTCATAGTAGCACAAGTAAAAATTCAAAACAAGGAGTATTCATTTAAATACTGTATACAAAGGCAGGAAAGTCCGCGATCTCTGAAAAGACTGAAATTTCAATCATTTTGCAGAGTTCCGCGGAGCCCGATGCTCGCGGATCGGGTCCCCTGGCCGGCCGGCCGCTAGTCCCTTGCCTTCAGTTTTTCGTTGATGAACAGGTCGATATCCCCGTCCATCACCGCCTGCACGTTGCCCACTTCAGCGCCGGTCCGGTGGTCCTTCACCATGGTGTACGGCTGGAAGACGTAGGAGCGGATCTGGCTGCCCCAGGTGATCTGGTTGTAGTCGCCCTTGAGCTCGTCCAGAGACTCCTTCTCCTCCCTTTCCTTCAGCTCGATCAGCTTGGACATCAGCATCTTCATGGCGAATTCCCGGTTCTGGATCTGGGACCGCTCGTTCTGGCAGGTCACCACGATATTGGTGGGCAGGTGAGTGATCCGCACCGCGGAGTCCGTCATGTTGACGTGCTGTCCGCCTGCTCCGCTGGAGCGGTAGGTATCGATACGCAGATCCTCGGGATTGATCTCCACCGTGTTGTCGTATTCGATCTCCGGAGTCACATCCAGAGAAGCGAAGGAGGTGTGCCGCCGGCCGGATGCGTCGAAGGGAGAGATCCGCACCAGACGGTGGACCCCCTTCTCGTTCTTCAGGTAGCCGTAAGCGTAGTCTCCTTCCACCAGAAGCGTAGCGCTTTTGATCCCCGCCTCCGTGTCATCGTTCATGTCCAGAAGCTTATACTTGTAGCCCCGCTTCTCGCACCACCGGGTGTACATGCGGAACAGCATGGCCGCCCAGTCCATGGCCTCCGTGCCGCCGCTTCCCGCGTGGACGGAGATGATGGCGTTGTTCTTGTCGTACTTTTCGTCCAGCAGCGTCCGCAGCTTAAGGGCTTCCAGGTCCGACTCCAGCGCCTTGCGGGCTTCCTGGGCTTCCTCCACCATCAGCTCGGCGGACTCGGAATCGCCCGAAGAATCCGCTTCATCCGCCATGTCCAGCATGATCTCCAGATCGTCGATGCGACCCGAAAGATCCTCCAGAGTCTTCAGGCTGTCCTCGCAGGATTTCTTCTCCCGCATGACCTTCTGGGCCTTCTCCTGATCGTTCCAGAAATCCGGCACGGAGATCTGCTCGTCCAGCTCAGCCAGCCTTTGCTTCAGCTCCTCCGGGCGCAGGGATTCCTCCGCCTCGCTGTACATCCGCTTCAGAGCCGGAAAATCTGTTCTGATTGCGTCTACTTGTATCATTATGCGTTCCTTCCACAGCAATGCTTATACTTCTTACCGCTGCCGCAGGGGCAGGGATCGTTTCTGCCGACCTTCGGCGTCTCGCGGCGAACGGTTTCCTGCTTCCGTTCACGCTCGGGGACAGCCGCTGCCGCCGGCGCTCCGTTCGGCGCGCCCTGAGCTGCACCTTCGTCCACGAACTCGTCCTTGTGGGACTCGCCCCTGCCGGTGACGTTGCGCCGCTCGGAGGAGGTCTTCATCGTGACGTTGTAGCAGAACTTGACGAACTCTTCCTGGATGGAGGCGATCATCAGCTCGAACATGGCGAAGCCCTCGTGGGCGTAGGCCGCTGCCGGATCCTGGCCGCCCAGGCCCCGCAGGCCGATACCGCTCTTCAGCTGGTCCATGGCGTCGATGTGATCCATCCACTTGTTGTCCACGACACGCAGCAGGATCATCCGCTCAACGTCACGCAGACGCTCGGTCCCGATCTCCTGTTCCTTCAGCTCGTACAGGTCCTCAAAGTCCTGATAGAGGCCTTCCTTCAGGGACTGCTCATCCATATCGTGCAGGTCCGCCTTGGTCTCCGGATCGTCCAGATCAAACTCCAGGGGCTGCCACTTATCCGTGATCTTCAGCAGGCCCTTGTTGATGGTATCGAAGTCCCATTCCTCCGCGTACTTGGACGCGATGACCACAGGATCCACCACTTCGTCGATGAGCTTGCGGGTCATGTTGGACACCTCGTCCCGCAGGTCCTCGCCGAAGAGCACGCGCTTACGCTCTCCGTAGATGATCTCCCTCTGCTTGTTCATGACGTTGTCGTACTGCAGAACGTATTTACGGATGCCGAAGTTTCTGCCCTCGACCTTCTTATGGGCATTTTCGATCTGCTTGGTGATCATGTTGGACTCGATGGCCTCGTCCTCGCCTACGCCCAGCTTTTGCACGATGTTCTGCATGCGCTCGCCGCCGAAGAGGCGCATGAGCTCATCCTCCATGGAGATGCAGAACTGGGTGCGGCCCGGGTCGCCCTGACGTCCGGAACGGCCTCGCAGCTGGTTGTCGATACGCCGGGACTCATGCCGCTCGGTACCGATGATGCAGAGTCCGCCGAGCTCCACGACCTTCTCCTGCTCGGGCCGGCGCTCCTCCGCGAACTGCTTCAGCAGCTTCTGGAAGGTCTCTCTGGCCTCCAGCAGAACCGGGTCATCGCTCTGGATGAAGCTGGTGGCGAAGGCGATCTGCTCCTCGTCGTACTCCAGCTCCGCCATCTTTTTCTTCGCCTCGAATTCCGGGTTTCCGCCCAGGATGATGTCGGTACCACGACCAGCCATGTTGGTGGCGATGGTGATGGCTCCCAGACGGCCTGCCTCCGCGACGATCTGCGCTTCCTTCTCATGGTGCTTGGCGTTCAGCACGTTGAAGTCCTTGATGCCCCGCTTGCGCAGAAGGTCCGCGATGAGTTCGGATTTTTCGATGGATATGGTACCCACCAGCACCGGCTGACCCGTGCTGTGCGCCTCCTCCACCAGATCGGCGATGGCGTGGTACTTGCCCCGCTCGGTGGCGTAGACCGCGTCCTGCATATCGACTCTGGCGATGGGCCTGTTGGTGGGGATCACCACGACGTCCATGTTGTAGATGTCGGTGAATTCGGATTCCTCCGTCTTGGCCGTACCGGTCATGCCCGCCAGCTTCTGGTACATCCGGAAGTAGTTCTGGAGGGTGATGGTGGCCAGCGTCTTGGACTCGGAACGGACCAGCACCCGCTCCTTGGCCTCGATGGCCTGATGCAGACCGTCGCTGTAGCGCCGGCCGAACATCATACGTCCGGTGAATTCATCGACGATGATGATCTCGCCGTCCCGGACCACGTAGTCCACGTCCCGCTTCATCATGTTCCGGGCCTTCAGGGCCTGCTGAACGTGATGGTTGACTTCCATGTTCTCCGGATCGGAGAAGTTCTCTATGCCGAAATACTGTTCGCACTTGGCCACACCGTCTTCGGTAAGGGCGATCTGATCGTCCTTCTCCTCGATGGTGAAGTCCTGCTCTTTGACCAGCTTTTTCACAAAATCATCGGCCCGGCGGTACATGTCGGTGGACTTGTCCCCCTTGCCGGAAATGATCAGCGGCGTTCTGGCCTCGTCGATGAGGATGGAGTCCACCTCGTCGATGATGGCGTAGTTCAGTTCGCGCTGCATCATCTCTTCCTTGTAGACCACCATGTTGTCACGCAGGTAGTCGAAGCCGTATTCGTTGTTGGTTCCGTAGGTGATGTCCGCCAGATAGGCCGCCCGGCGCTCCTCCTCGGTGATGCCGTGGATGACGCAGCCCACGGAGAGGCCCAGGAAGGTGTACAGCTTGCCCATCCACTCCATGTCACGCTTGGCCAGGTAATCATTGACGGTGACCACGTGGACGCCTTTGCCCTCCAGCGCGTTCAGGTATGCGGGAAGGGTCGCAACGAGAGTCTTACCTTCACCGGTCTTCATCTCGGATATCCTTCCCTGATGAAGTACGATACCGCCGATGACCT
>CACXCQ010000187.1 GCA_902766185.1 uncultured Eubacteriales bacterium | reverse complement strand
GGAGACCTACGATCCCGACGGATGGAAGCTGAAGAACACGAAGACGATCGAACCGGAGCTGCGGTATTTCGGCGGGTTCTACAGCGGCGCTGACGCCAATTACCTGGTGTTCGGTCAGCCGAACAAAGACGAGAGCGACGAGGTGGAGGTCATCCGGGTCGTCAAATACGACAAAAGCTGGAATCGGCTGGGAGCGTGCAGCGTCAAGGGCGCCAACACATACGTCCCGTTTGACGCAGGTGGTCTCGATATGACGGAGTGGAACGGCGAGCTGTATATCCACACCTGCCACGGGATGTACGATGACGGCGACGGGTTTCATCACCAGGCCAACTGCACCTTCAAGATCCAGGAGAGCGACATGACGCTGCTCGACTCCTATACGGGTGTGATGAATCTGTCCGAAGGCTATGTGTCCCATTCATTCCAGCAGAAGATCGCGGTGGACGGGCAGACCGTATTCCGGTCGGATCTGGGAGATGCATATCCGCGGGCGATCACGCTGACGAAGACGGCGGTAGGCGATAAGTTCGCAGATCCCTATTCCTACGGAAGAGCAGTGGATATACCCGGACAATCCGGCAGGAATTACACGGGCTTCGTCCTGGGCGGTCTGGAGCTGTCGGATGATCATTACCTGATCGCCGGATGCGGCATAGCCGGAGTGGACCAGTCCACCAGGAACGTCTTCATTTCCGCCGGTGCCAAGGACAAGATCAATAAGGAGCCGATCTGGATCACCAGCCACAGCGAAGGGGGCGCGGTGAACTGCGGCACCCCGAAGCTGGCGAAGCTGAACGACAACCAGTTCCTGCTTTTGTGGGAGGAATACGAAACGGACGAGAGGACCTACGACAGGACGTACGTGACGAAGATGTGCCTGGTGGCACCCGACGGACAGCAGATCGGGCAGATCGTCACGGTCCCCCTCTCCCTGTCGGACTGCGAACCGGTGGTGGATCGGGACGGCTCTCTGGTGTGGTACTGCACGAACGGGGAAAAACCGGTATTCGTCCGCATCAATCCTTACCGGCTGATGGATATCGAATCGGCCATCAAAGACGATCCCGCCTTCCAGCCGAAGAAGGGCGGCAAGGATCCATTTGGAACACCATATAACGTCGCTGAGGACAGCTCCGGTGACACCGGGGAGAAGGATCCCACATATGAAGGAGACCCGAGCGATCCCTCGCACGAAGGGGACCTGGATGACCCGATTCACGAGGGGCAGCCCGGAAGCTCCGTCGATGAGGGGGATCCGGACGACCCGGGAAGCGGCCTTGTCACCGTCCCGGAGGATCAGCTTGGCGCGGACGGAACTGCTCTGGGAGCGGGGGCATCGGCCAAGGCCGCGGAGAACGCGATCCTGGGCATGAAGAACGACGCGGATCCTGCGGGAACCAGGTTCGGCCTGCTCCAGACCAGATCCACGAAGCAGACGAAGACCAGCGTGACCATCACCTGGAAGAAGGTGCCGGGAGCGAAGAAGTACGTGGTATACGGCAACCAGTGCGGCAAAACGAAACGCATGCAGAGGCTGACCGAAACCGGCAAGAACAAACTCACCTTCAAGAAGCTGACGGTCAACGGAAAAACGATCAAAGTGAAGAAGGGGACGTACTACAAGTTCGTCGTCCTCGCCATCGATAAGAACGACAGGGTCGTTTCCACATCGAAGGTCGTCCACGTCGCCACCAAGGGAGGCAAAGTGGGCAATCACAAGAAGGTGACCACCAAGGCGAAGAAGAACAAGGTCACTCTGAAGAAGGGAAAATCCTTCAAGCTGAAAGCAAAGGCAGTACCGGCCTCAAAGAAGCTGAAGGTCAAAAATCACCGGGCCATCGCCTACGAAAGTTCCGATCCGGCGACCGCTTCGGTAGACAAAAAAGGCGTGATCAAGGCAAAGAAAAAGGGCGCATGCTACGTCTTTGCCTACGCCCAGAACGGTGTATTCCAGAAAATCAAGGTGACCGTCAAATAGGAACAACGCAGTTCCTTCGGTCACGCTCCGAAATCAGACCATGCAATCAGATCCCGTTGGACCCCACCGGGATCTTTTTGCTTACGGATTCTACGACCTTGATGATCCGGCGGGTCATGTCCTCATCGAAGCTGCCGCAAAGCTCGATGCCGTCCATGCCCTCAGCGGCCAGCTCCCTTGCGGCTTCCTCTGCCTGCTCCATATCCTTGATGAATATGGTGTGGGTGTTCATCGCGGGATCCAGCAGATCGAAGCGCACCGGCTCATCCACGCCGCCGAAGATGATCTGACCGTACTCCACATACTCATCGAGAGCCTCCAGCTTGGCCTGCTCCTCCGGGAAGTATCCGGCAAAGCGGACGATGGTGCCCTCGGGAGCATCCTTCAGCAGTTCTTCCACGTGCTCCGGCCCGAAGTCCCCGCACAGATTGATCATGGAATACCCATCCGCGATGAGCCCCTTCACGTAATCCATACAGACATCGACACCATCCTTCGCGGTCAGCTCGCTGATCCATTCTCCGTCATCGAAGAATTCCTGATAGTGCTCCGCGGTGAGTCCCGGAGCATTGACAACAAACGCGTACTTCTGCATATCCATTACCTCCTGATCCTGCTTATCATTAACGAATCTATTCTGTCTCGTCCTTATTCTCGATGGGCAGCGTCGGGCTCGCGGCGCTGGCATCGTCAAGTACATCATCGGGGATCTCATAGTCCTCCGGCACCAGCTCGCCGTACTTGCTGAAGGTCACGTCCGCGTCGAGGGGTATGGACATGTCCACAGAAGTGCCCCCGAGGACTCCGCTGGCTGTCACGTCGATATCCTTCATGGCAATGCTGGTGATGAGAAGGGAGTCCTTATCGATGGTATAGACCATCTGCCCGCCATCCACAGTAAGGGTCTCCACATCCAGACCGGCCGAGCGGAGACTGCCCAACAGATCCATGTCTTTGATCACCTCGTCCATGGGGTCCGCATTCAGAGTGAGCGTATAGGCATCGGAGGATTCGCTGTAGATCGCGTTTTCCAGGAGGCTGTCCTCCAGCCGGCCAAGGCTGTTCAGCATGGCGCTCATGTCCAGAGTCTCCTCAGCCCTCTTCCAGGCGTCGGCTCCATCAGCCTTTGCGTAGGTGATGCCGTTTTTCATATCGAGATACAACTCCGCCTGCTGCTTCGTCTCCTGCTCCATGATGCTGACGTTCATATTGGTGTTCGCGTGAGCGGTGTACCTGCCGGAATCCACTGCCACGTTCATCAGCACGGGAATCTCCAGACTGGACGTCCCGAAGGCTTCCTTGAGCCGCTCCGTATCGATGGCCATGGTCATATCCATATTCATATCCATGTGGTGGCTTTCGACGGCAGCCTGGGCTTTGATGTTGGCCGCAGCCAGAGATTTCGCGTCGGTTATATTCGCTCCGCCGCAGGCAGTGAGCAGCGCCAGCAGAAGTGCCAGAGCCGCAGTGAGTAAGGTGAGCTTCCCTTTCATCGAGTTCGATGACGCAGGACCTGCGCCGTTCCTCCTTTCTGCTGCAGACGATCCCTACCGCAGATGCTTCTCCAGAAGATCCGCGAAGAGCATAGCGTTCTCTTCGCTGCTGAAGATCGCTCTTGCCGACACGTCGTTTCCGCCGCCTTTGCCCTGGTAGAAGGAAGCGTATTCCCGGACCAGCTTGCCGCACTTCGGTTCCCCATTCGACACGAGAATGAAGGAGGTGTCCTGTTTCGCGTAGAGCAGGATCAGCTTCGTCGCATTCTTCATGTACCGTTTCGCCATGTCGAAGGCATCGTCCAGAGAAAGGTTCTCTAGGGGCCAGACGATCAGCGGAGCATCGGGGGTATGCAAAGGCTGGCCAGGACACGTATGGGCGGCGGGGCTCCCGTCTGCCAGCGCCGCGTCCAGAGCAGCGCACTCCTTGTCGATGAGCGCTTTTTTCGCATGATAGAGCTGATCCTTCACCTCTGCCAGCCTGGCCTCCTGGGCCCTCAGCTTCTCCGGGAATTCCTCCACGGAGGAGGAGTAACTGTTGGACAGATCCGTGAGGATCCGGTGTTTATTGTCGTAATCCTTCAGGGCACGTGCGCCGGCCTCGAAATAGATCCGGAACATGCTCTTGTAGTGCTCGACTTTGTAGATCTTGATCAGTCCCACCTGACCGGCGGTAGAGGGATGTGTCCCGCAGCAGGCAACGCAGTCCGCCGCGTTCTCCGGGGAGCCCACGCAGACGATGGAGATGTCCTCATCGAAGGCAAGGGCCTTGCGCAGGGGCATCCGTTCCGCCTCCTCCCGCTCCTCGAAGCGGAAGACGCTGACCGGCGCGTCGGACCAGATGACCTCGTTGGCCCGGGCTTCGCATTCCAGCGCCAGATCCATGTCGATCTCCTGCGGCCGGGGAGTGTCCGGATCCGTAGGATCGTCCTCCAGACTGATGTCGATGGTCATGTAGTCATCGCCCATATGAAAGCCGCGGTTCACGCCGCCGCACCGGGCGTAGAATATCCCGGAGAGAATGTGCTCTCCGCAGTGGCGCTGCATGTTATCAAAACGTCTGGGCCAGTCCAGGGTGCAGTGCAGCTGCTCGCCGCACTGGAGCTCGCCGTCCGCGCTCACCGTGTGGATGACTTCTTCTCCATCCTCCTGAACATCGGTGACGCGGTAAGGCCCGATGAAGCCAAGGTCACAGCTCTGGCCGCCGCCCTCCGGGAAGAATGCGGTCTGGTCCAGAGTGACATGGAAGAGACCGGATCCCGCGTCGCCGGCCGGTTCTCCGGCGGCGGTAACAGAGGTGATCTGCGCGTCCCATTCTTTGATGTATACGTCCTGCTGATAAAGTCTGGCGGTCATGATAAGCGATCCTTCTTTCTTCTTGAGATTGATTACGTCATATTATACTATACCCGGATGGTCCGCGCCATATGAAAAGGGCGGCGGGGGTTATGCAAAAGTGCATGAAAAAGTGGCCGGATGACCGCAAGATTGTAAAACAAATCTGTTATTTTTATAACAAAAGAAGTATAATATCGTTGTCAGAACACCTATTTTTCCGTGGATAGACGGATACTAGTTTGCGAAAGCCAGAGTTTTCATAACTTTCTATGGTAAGGGACAATGATTTTGGGAAAATCTGTAAAAGAACGGCGAAAAAGGCTAAAAATCACCGTTCCCGGGGTTTTTGCCCCTGAAGTGCGGGATAAATTATCAAACCTGTGGATAACGTTAACCAAAAAATAACACTTGACAAGTCTCGACGTTGAAATTTCAACAACAGTAAAAAAATGGTTATCCACACCTGCCTTTGGATAAAATCGTATACAATTCCTGAAAATCTGTGGATAACCCGAGAAATCGTTAAAAAATCGGGAAATATCGATTGTTGAAACCGAACCGTTCAAAAAAGAACACGGGTTAACATAACACCAACAAACCGAATCTCAGAAAAAAATTTAAGTACAAAAAACAGTACAAAAGAGGCGGAGAAATGTTAAAAGAAAGAATCGTCTACAAGAACGAGCTTCCCGTGAATGTGATCACGGCGAATATCGAGGAGTATCCGATCCATTTTCATGACGACATGGAGGTGGTCTACGTGCTGGAGGGCAGCGTGACCATGCGGAACGGATACTACACCTATTCCCTGCGGCAGGGCGATATCTACATCCTCAATGACCGGGAGATGCACAGCTTCGAAAGCACCGGCGAAGACAACATGGTCATGATGCTTCAGCTGGATCTCACCTATTTCGCTCGCTACTACGACAACCTGAAGAATAATTTCTTCGTCACCGACACGGAGGACGACCACGATGAGAGTCTGGATGTGCTGAAGAATATTCTGGCCAGGATCATGATGGAGGTCCTGCAGAAGGGCTACGGATACGAGCACAAGGTGATCGAGAGCGCCCACAATCTGATCGCCTGCCTCATGGCGGACTTCCAGTACTTCGTCATGGAGGACGGCAAATTCAAGAACGAGACCAAAAACAAGGGGAATAAGATCCTTGCCGGACGCCTCAACCGGATCACGGACTACATGTACGACAATTACAACCGGAAGCTGACCCTCAGCGAGATCGCTGAGCGGGAACACCTGAGCATCTACTACCTGTCCCATATCATCAAGGAGGCCACGGGCCTGAGCTTCCAGGATCTGCTCAGCTACATCCGGGTGGAGGAATCGGAAAAGCTGCTCCTTGGGACCAATAAGAAGATCGGCGCCATTGCAGAGGAGACCGGATTCTCCGCGGTGCGTTACTACATCAAGCATTTCGAGCAGTGGTTCGGCATGCATCCTCTGGAATACCGCAAGAAGTACATCGGCAAGATCTTCAGCAGAGAGATCGAGGCCAGATACACCCTCTGCCCGCCGGCACGGATCGAGGAAGCGATCCGCCGCCAGGTCACCGGCGTCTATGCGGATTACATGGACAAGTACAGGGCCAGACCCGTCATCGTGGACGTGGATATCTACGACGATTTCGCGGAGGTATACAAAGGCAGGCCTGCCCTTGCGGATATCATGGAGCGGCCCGCCAACAAGGTGCTGGCAGAGCCCTTCGACAAACTGATCGCGATGAACGAGAATATCGTCGCCTCCGGGGACAGCTACATCGTCACCACCAGATGCCGTTTCCCGGGGAAACTGGACAGCATGAGCATCCTCATGTACAACTTCGACGAGAACGTGGTCCGGTCCCTGAAGCGGATCGGAAGCCAGGAGGATCTGCTGCGGATCGCCCGCCACTACGACGAGGAGGCGGAGTTCCTGATCCGCTGCAACGGGTTCGACGGAGAGTTCCGCATTCTCCGCTGGCGACTGGACGCGGAGAACGTCATGCGCCGCATCGAGATGTCCACGGGAGGCAAAAAGGATGTGGATCCCCGGGCAGCTCTGCTGGATGATCTGACCACAGAAGCGGCCATTTCCTCGGAGACGTTCGCGGCTTCGGACGCCCTGAGCATCCGGGCCATCTTCCGGGGGATCGGTGCGGAACTGGTGCTGATCGACAGCAAGTAAATAGATAGCAAATAAGTACTCTTATGGGACACATTTATTGTTGCAAAAACATTCAGACAGGGCTAAAATTTAACCGAAAGTACAAGTTCAATGAATTAAAGTGAACAATTGTTGTTACAGCAAATCAGTTAATATGGAGGTAGTAAGATGAAATTATTGATCATCGGAGCAGGTGGAGTAGGAACATCCGCAGCGAAAATCATCGCAAGAGCCGGAGCAGAGGGCGACTGGGCAGAGAAGGTCGTTGTTTCCGACTATGATGAAGCGAGAGCGGATAAGGTTGCGAATGAGATCTGCGGCGGCGGCAAGTTCGTCCCGGCACAGATCAACGCCATGGATGCCGACAGCATCAAGGCCGTGATCAAGGCTCACGACATTGACTTCGCCATGAACGCCTGCGATCCCAGAATGAATGAAACGATTTTTGATACCTGTCTGGAATGCGGAATCGGCTATCTGGACTGCGCCATGACACTGGGTACAGAGCATCCGGAGAAGCCCTACGAGCTGTCCTACATCAAGCTGGGTGACTATCAGTTCGCGAAGCAGAAGGAGTGGGAAGCTTCCGGTAAGATCGCGATCTGCGGTTCCGGCGTTGAGCCCGGAATGGCTGACGTATTTGCCAAGTACGCGGCAAAGCACCTCTTCGACAAGATCGACAGGGTAGATGTCCGTGACGGCGACAACTACGGCAACACCGATTCCGATTTCGGATTCTCCGTATGGACCACCATCGAAGAATGCCTGCAGCCCCCGGTGATCTGGGAAAAGAACGAAGAGTTCCCCGAAGGCCACTGGTTCTGCACGAAGCAGTTCTCCGAGCCTGAGATCTTCAACTTCCCCGGCGGCATCGGCGATGTCGAGGTAGTCAACGTTGAGCACGAAGAAGTTCTGCTGGTACCCAGAGAGATCGACTGCAACAGAGTCACCTTCAAGTACGGCGTTCCCGCGGACTTCAGAGCGAAGCTGATGGTACTGCACGAGTGGGGTCTGGACAACAAGAGACAGACCATCAAGGTCGGCGATTCCGAGATCACCCCGAGAGACTTCGTCTGCAAGGTCATCCCGTCTCCGGTAGACGCCACCATGACCATGACCGGCAAAGGCTGCGCGGGCACATGGGTCACCGGCTGGAAGGACGGCAAGTACAGAAGCGTTTACCTGTATCAGGTAGCGGACAACCAGGAGTGCATCAAGAAGTACACCACCAACTCCGTCGTTGCGCAGACTGCGGTAGGCCCCGTCATCATGATGGAACTGATTGCCAAGGGCATCTGGAACGAGCCGGGCGCATGGGGTCCTGAGCACTTCGATCCCGATCCATTCGTAGAAAGACTGGCCAAGTACGAGTTCCCCGCCGGCATCAGAGAGATGGATTCCGAGTACTCCGACGAGCTGAACGAGAAAGCTTTCCTGGAAGCAGTAGGCAAATAAGCCGTCGAACAGTCAACAGGCTGTAAGCAAGGCCGGAAGCAGATCCGGCAAGTAAGTGAGAAACAGGCCCCGGAGGGCACCGCCGTAAGGCGGGCGCCTTCCGGGGCTTTTATATTGCGATTTTGGCCGTGCTGGTGTAAACTGATTCCATGAATCAGGAAGTATTGCGCCCGGAGGATTCAGCCCCGGAAGAGAAAATGCCCGTCCAGCCTTTGGAAGAGCGGGAGACGAAGATCGTCGATGTGGTCGTTCCCTGTTACAATGAAGCGGAGAATATCGACGCGTTTTATGATGCGGTCCAGGAGGTGGTCCGCACCATTCCCGGATATGATTTCTCGTACATTTTTGTGGACGACGGAAGCACGGACAATACGCTGGAGATGATCCGGGAAATCGCCATGGCCGGGGCCGGCGGAGCGACGGAGCCGGTGACGAGGCAGGATGAAGAGCCTGATCTGACCGTGGTCCGCTACATTTCTTTCAGCCGGAATTTCGGCAAGGAAGCGGCGATGTACGCGGGGCTGAAGGCCAGCATCGAATCCCGTGGCGGCAGGGGCGCGGATCACGTGGTGATCATGGACGCAGATCTGCAGCACCCGCCGGAACTGATCCGGGAGATGGTCAGGACCATCGAAGAGACGGGATGCGACAGCTGCGCGGCCAGGAGAGTATCCAGAAAGGGCGAGCCCAGGATCCGCAGCGCTTTTGCCAGGGGATTCTATAAGATCATGAACCGGTTCAGCGATATCGAGATCGTGGACGGCGCGGTGGATTACCGCATGATGAGCCGGCAGATGGTGAAGGCCATCGTCAGCATGCCGGAGACCCAGCGGTTCTCCAAGGGAATCTTCGCCTGGGTGGGTTTCGATACGAGATGGATTGAGTTTGAGAATGTGCAGAGGCTTTCGGGTGAGACCAAGTGGTCCATATGGAGCCTGACGAAATACGCCATCGCGGGATTTCTGGATTTTGCCCAGGCGCCTTTGAAGTTCATGGGGATGATGGGAGGGATCATCAGCGCGGGTGCGGTGGTCTACCTGGTCGTCGAACTGCTGAAGACCCTGATCGTGGGCAAAGACGTGCCGGGCTACGAATCCCTGATCTGTCTGCTGCTGTTTTTCGGCGGCATGATCATCGCGGTGCTCAGCGTCATCGGAGAATACATCGGCCGCATGTACCTGGAGACAAAGCAGCGGCCCATCTACATAGAAAAAGAAAGCAATCTGGAAGAGTAGGAAGACATAAGCGTGGAAGCAAGAGTGCCTGAGAAAACG
>CACXCQ010000186.1 GCA_902766185.1 uncultured Eubacteriales bacterium | reverse complement strand
TCGGATCGAAGTCAGCACCGCCCTTGCCGCCGCCGATGGGCAGGCCGGTCAGGGAGTTCTTGAAGATCTGCTCGAAGCCCAGGAACTTGATGATTCCGGGATATACGTTCGGTGCGAATCTCAGGCCGCCTTTGTAAGGTCCGATTGCGCTGTTGAACTGATATCTGTAGCCTTTGTTAACCTGAACTTTACCAGCGTCGTCGACCCAGACAACTCTGAAGGTAACACCTCTCTCAGGCTCAGTCAGTCTTTCGAGAAGAGCAGCCTCTTCATACTCCGGATGCTGTTCGATAACCGGAATCAGAGAAGTCAGAACTTCTTCAACAGTCTGGTGAAACTCAACTTCGCCAGGGTTCTTTGCTTTGCAAAGCTCAATACATCTTTCTACATAGTTTGACATTTACGTTTCTCCTTTACCTTAAAAAATAGATTCAAGTTGTTAATGCCTTGTACTGTAATGATAACACTTTGATAATTTTTCGTCAATGGATTGTCGCCGCCTAAAGTGTTAAATGATGCGTAATTGCATGAACAATCTTGTTGACCTTCCGGCCCCCTTGTGCCAAAGGCCCGGAAATGGTAAAATGAAGCCGTCGAAAGACCAGAATCACATTGGAGCGATCTCATGAATTACGGAAAAAAACTCTTCACTATACTCGCCGCCGCCATCGGCATGGTCATCGCCATCACCGGCCTTGGTTTTGCCAGCGGGCAGTACACTTCAGCCAGTCCAAAGGCAGGCTATGCCCTCATCATCATCGGCGGCTTTCTCACCGTCTTCTACATAAATAAACTCCGGAAGCTGTAGGCCTCCGGAGCAGTGTTTGGGCAGGATCTTTCGCGGATCAGAGCCGCAGTGACGCCGGCGCAGGGGGAATGGAGCGTATCGCATCCCCCACTTTTTGTGCGCTCTGTTTCAGTTTATCGTATTCTTCCTGGGACCAGTGCTCCTCCAGCCTTTGCTCGACGCCGTTGACGCCGATGATGGAAGGCACGCTAAGGCTCACGTCCCGGATCCCGTATTCCCCCTGCAGGGGGCTGGTCACCGGCGCGATGGTCAGCCTCTGGTTCAGGACCGCGTCCGCAAGCGAGCAAACACATGTAGCGATGCCGTAATGGGTCTTGCCCTTGGCCGCGATGATGTGGGCGCCCATGTCCCTGACGTAGTTGTACAGCATGGTCTTTTCCCTCTCGCCCCACTCCAGGCCTACATTTTCGCAGTATTCTTCCATGGGCTGTCCGGCGATGGCCAGACGGGACCATACCGGGAACTGGGAGTCGCCGTGCTCACCTACTACGTTGCACTTGATGGCTTCGATCTTCAGATGCGTATAGCGGGCGATGCTCCGGATCAGCCGCGAGGTGTCCAGAATACAGCCCGTGCCGAAGACCAGACCGTTGGGAAGGCCCAGGATCCGGTCACATTCCCAGGTGAGGATATCCACCGGGTTGGACACGATGATCACCGGTCCGTGATTGTAGTAGGGCTTGATCTTCGACGCCACATCGCGGATGATGTCGATGTTGTCGGAGATCATGTCCAGACGGGACTCGCCTACCCGGCGGTTCCGGCCCGCGGTCACGATGATCAGATCGCTTTCTCTGCAGTCCTCATAGCCGCCGGAGCGGACCTTGGAGACCCCCATGTAGGGGATCCCGTGCTGGATGTCCAGAGATTCGCCTATGGCCTTCTGCTCATCCACATCGATCAGGATGATCTCTCTAGCCAGATTTGTGATGGTCAGTGCGTAGGCGATGGATGCTCCCACGTAGCCTGCGCCGACGATGACCACCCGCCGATGAGTAACTTTCGTAGTGATGCTCATTTTATTTGTTCTTCCACTCCGCTGCTCTCTTCTCCAGGAATGCCGTTGTTCCCTCCTTCATGTCTTCGGAATCGAAGATCACGCTGAAGGAGTTCACTTCATATGCGGACGCGGACTTCATGTCCATGTTGTTTCCGTTGTTCACCACGTTCTTGGCCAGAGAAACGGCGATGGGAGCCTTGGAAGCGATGGTGGATGCCACCTTCTCTGCCGCTTCCAGCAGTTCCTCCGGAGCCGCCACCTTCTGGACCAGGCCGATGCGGTAGGCTTCCGCCGCGTCGATCATGTCGGCAGAATAGATGAGGTATTTGGCCATGCCGTCTCCCACCAGTCGGGGCAGGCGAAGGTTTCCGCCAAATCCCGGGATCAGGCCAAGGCCTACTTCAGGCTGTCCGAATTTCGCCTTCTCGGAAGCGATACGGATGTCGCAGGCCATGGCCAGCTCGCAGCCTCCGCCCAGAGCGAAACCGTTCACCGCAGCGATCACAGGCTTTTCGATGTTTTCGATGAAGTTCATCACGGCGTGGCCCTTCTTGGCGAAGGCGCGCGCTTCGACAGCATTCAGCTTGGACATTTCCGCGATGTCCGCGCCAGCCACGAAGGCTTTTCCCTCACCGGTCAGGATGACCGCGCGGATGCCCTCATCCTGGGCGATCTCATGGAATGCTCCCCTCAGCTCATCCAGAACCTGGCTGTTCAGGGCGTTCATCGCCTTGGGGCGATTCACCGTTACGATAGCAATATTGTCTTTACGTTCAAACTTCAGTGTTTCAAATTCTGCCATTTCGTTTTTCCTTTCTGGCGCAGGTATTTCTGCGCGTTCTTCCAATACCGGTTTCTTTCTGATATCAGTTTATCACTGCTGTTGCCCCGTTGCAACAGATGGCCGCGGGAGCATTATTTCGTCTTCTGGGCTTTTTTCGAAGACCAGCTGGAGTACCATGCGACGCCGTCGGAATCCTTGTAATAGGTCCTGACCTGCACGTAGTACTTCTTGCCCTTCTTCAGTCCCTTAATGGTTTTGGAGGACTTATTGTATCCCTTGATGGTAGATTTCTTCGCGCTCTTCATGCTGGACTTCAAACTGTAGCGGACCTGATATCCGGTGATGTGGCTTCCCCGAATGATCTCGCTGGACTTTTTCCAGGTGACCTTCAGGGATTTCGTTCCCTTTTTCACGGATTTCAGGCTTGTCTTCTTCGGCACGGGATCCAGCATGGGCTGGATGTCCGTTCTGGCGAGATGTCCGCAGGCGGAGCACTGGGAAACAGTGTATCCATCGCTGTTCTTCGTAGGCGCGACCACCGTGCCGGTAGACTGATACTGGTGATTCGGGCAGACCAGATCAGCAGCGATCCCCTTGATGCGGATGCAGAACTCGTACTTGGCGGCGTCAGTCCATTCCTTCGATGAGGGTGTGTAGTAGAAGCTCTCTCCTTTTTTCAGGTTCGCGACGAACGAGCCCTTCTCCGTGCTTTCTATTCCGGC
>CACXCQ010000185.1 GCA_902766185.1 uncultured Eubacteriales bacterium | reverse complement strand
TCATGCGAATATTCGGCCACCCCTTCGCGCCCCTAAAACCTCTCGTACTCCGTGATCTCATCGTCCTTCAGCAAAAGCGTGAATCCGTGCCCCGGATCCGGCAGCCACCCGTACATGTTGTCGTGCACGCCGGGCCAGATATAGTTCATCACAGCGGAGATCGTTCCGCCATGGCAGATGACGATGCTGCTGGCGTCCTCGTCATGGTGACGCAGCTCCAGGCTCCGGACGCTGTGCCGGCGGCGGACCTCTTCGAATCCGCGGATCACCCGCTCCCTGAAATCGCGGATGCTCTCCCCTCCCGGCGGCGCCTTGGTCTCGCTCTGGGCCGTGATCCAGTCCCGGTATTCCTCGTAAGCCATCAGTTCCTCATAGGACTTCATCTCGAACGCACCGAAATTGATTTCCCGCATATCCTTGATGATCTCGTGCGGAAGGTCCCCGTATATGATCTCCAAAGTCTGGAGCGTCCTTCCCATTCCCGTCGTATAGATCAGCGCGCCCTCCGCAGGCGGGTAGATCCCTTCTTCGGTCTGCTTTTGCAGCAGGTCGATCCCCTTCTGTGCCAGCGGAACATCGGTGGCGCCGTAATAGAGCCGGCGGACGTTGCCCTCGGTGATGCCGTGTCTGATAAGACTGATCGTTGAATTCATGCTTTCTCCTTACTGTTGCTTATACTTCTTCTGCCCCGCGACGCTTATCTGATCCGTTTCCCGGTGCCGTTCAGTCGATCCGTTTCCCTATGCCGCAGAAGACCCGGTAGACCTCCTCCGCCTCCCGGGCCAGGTACATCATGAGCCGCCCGTTCATTTCCCGGAACGCCCTGGCCTGCGCGTCCATGGGCACGATCCCCTGGGACACATCCGTGATGACGAGGATCCTGTCCTGCCACTGGTCCTTGCGCCGGCGCATCCACTCGGCCGCTTCGACCGGCCCGGCTGGTTCGGCCGTTTCGGGTGTTTCGTCCCCCGCTTTCCCGGTCCCTTCGACCGGTCCGTCTTCCCGATCCGCCGTCACCTCCCCGGCCACGCACGCCCGGGCAAAGTGCTCCAGCCCGCAGATGATATCCGCGGAAAAGTCCGGGCAGGCACCCGTCGGCTCCGTCCCGCCGCAGTCGAACACCGTCGGCTCACCGCATCCCGCTCCCCGGCGTTCCTGCGCCAGCGCCTTGGCAAACTCCAGCTTTCCCTGATAGGCTCCTCCAAAAATCAATATCATGTCCGTTCTTTCTCCAATCTTCAGCTCCACGAACTCCAAAAGGAAATGTCGAGATTTCGGCGTCTCGGAGCAGCCAAAATAATGACTTTTTCCATCTCCAGGGGGTGCTCAGCACCGTCCGTTCGAGATTTTCATCGGTTAAGAGACCCAAAATCTCGACTTTGTCATCAATCCCAACGGCTCGGGAGAGAAAAGTCGGTATTTCAATGCTTCTGAACAGCTGAAATCTCGAGATTTCCTTCACGCAAAGGCTGGTCAGCGCCCGGTCCTTACCCGAACAGCACGCTGTTCACGATGCTCTCCAGATATTCCTGCCGGCCGCTGCCGGGCATCTTCGGCGCGCCCAGCTTTTGCGCGTAATCGGCCAGCTCCTCCAGCGAGGTCTCGCCGCTGCGGATCTTCGCGCCGATCCCTTCATTGAAACTGGCGTAGCGCTCTTTCACGAACTCGTCGATGCGTCCGTCTTCGATGAGTTCGGCCGCCTTGAGCAGCCCCAGCGCCATGGTGTCCATCCCCAGAATGTAGCCGTAGAACATGTCCTCCGGCGTGCGGCTCGGGCGACGGTTTTTGGCGTCGAAGTTGAACCCGCCGGTGAGGCCGCCGGCCCTGAGCACCTCCAGCATGCACATGGTGGCATCGTACACATCGAAGGGGAACTCGTCCGTATCCCAGCCCAAAAGCAGGTCGCCCTGGTTCGCGTCGATGCTCCCCAGCATCCCGTTCATGGCGCTGACCCGCAGCTCGTGCTGGAAGGTGTGCCCCGCCAGCGTGGCGTGGTTGGCTTCGATGTTCATCTTGAAATCCTTGTCCAGCCCGTACTGCCGGAGGAATCCGATGGCGGTGGCCGCGTCGAAATCGTACTGGTGCTTCATGGGCTCTTTTGGCTTGGGCTCGATGTAGAAGTCACCCTCGAAACCGATGGACCGGCCGTAATCGACGGCCATATGCATCAGCCGGGCGATGTTTTCCTGCTCGAATTTCACGTCTGTGTTCAGCAGCGTTTCATAGCCTTCTCTGCCGCCCCAGAACACATACCCTCTGCCGCCCAGCTTTACCGTCAGGTCCAGCGCCTTCTTGACCTGGGCCGCCGCGAAGCAGAACACGTCTGCTTCATTCGTGGAGCCGGCGCCGTTCATGTACCGGGGATTGGAGAACATATTGGCCGTCCCCCAAAGGCAGCGGATGTCCGTTCCTTCCATCTTCTCCAGAATGTAATCCGAGATCTCGTCCAGCCGCCGGTTCGTCTCGCAGATGTCCTCCGCCTCCGGAACCAGGTCCACATCGTGGAAGCAGAAATAGCGGATGCCCAGCTTTTGCATGAACGCAAAGGCTGTATCCACTTTGGCTTTGGCGTGCTCCATCGTCCCGGGCTGCTCGCCGAAGGATTTGTCTGCCGTGTCCCGCCCGAACATGTCCGTGCCGGCCGCGCAGAGGTTGTGCCACCAGGCCATGGCGAACGGCAGGTGCTCCCGCATGGGTTTGCCCATCACCATCCGCTCCGGATCATAAAAACGGAAAGCCAGAGGATTCGTCGTTTTCGCCCCTTCGTACTTGATCGTGGGGATCTTCTCAAAAGTGTTTGCCATTTTTCCCTCCATTTCTTCTCTTCTCGGGCGCTGCAGCGTTTCCCGCCGCCTGACCCATTCGCACGCCTCAGCGTCCTGCCGCCCGGCGTATTCCATCTGCCATTACCTGCAGCTTTTGCGCGGTCATTCCCGGATAGACACCGACCCAGAAGCTGCTGCGCATCACCTGATCCGTCACCGCAAGGCCGCCGCAGATCCGGTAGTCCTCACCCTCCCGGAGCCCGTCGAAGCATGGGTGCCTGGTGATATTCCCCGCGAAGAGGTGCCGCGTCTGAATCCCCTGTTCCTCCAGGGTTCTGACCATCTCGTCCCGGGAACGCGCCGCCCCATCCTTCACCGTCATCAGGAAGCCAAACCACGCCGGGTCGCTCCCCTCCTGGGCCTCCGGCAGGATCAGCAGATCGTCCAGATCCGCCAGCGCCTCCCGCAGGTATCTCCAGTTCTCTCTTCTCGCCCGCGCAAAGGCAGGAAGTTTCTCCATCTGCGCGCACCCGATGGCCGCCTGCAGATCTGTCATCTTGAAGTTGTATCCAAAATGTGAATAAACGTATTTATGATCGTATCCTTCGGGCAGGCTTCCGTACTGTCCCTCGAACCGGTGCCCGCAGGCGTTGTCCTGTCCCGGTCCGCAGATGCAGTCCCTGCCCCAGTCCCGCATGGAGCGCAGGATCCTGTGCAGCAGTGGGTCGGAGGTGAACACCGCGCCGCCCTCTCCCGTGGTGATCTGATGGGCAGGATAAAAGCTTGCGGTGCCGATATCCCCAAGGGCGCCCAGCATGCGCCGCCCGCCGGCGTTCGCTGCGCGGGCCCCATCTGTCTCCGCAGTCCACTCTTCGCCGGCGTTCCCGGTCCACTCTCCACCCAGGGCGTCGCAGGCGTCCTCGATCAGCCACAGCCCGTGGGCCCTGCAGAAGTCCAGTATCCTCCCGGCGTCGAACATGTTCCCCATGGTATGCGCCAGAAACACCGCCTTCGTTCTTCCCGACACGGCCGCCTCCAGCTTATCCGCGTCCGCATTGTATCCCGGCAGCGCGACATCGATGAAGACAGGTTTTGCGCCCACCTGAAGGATCGGCGCGACGGTAGTCGGAAAAGCCGCCGCCACGGTGATCACCTCATCCCCGGGCAGAATGCGCCTATCGCCCAGAAGCGGCGAGGTCAGCGCCGACATGGCCAGAAGATTGGCGGAGCTTCCGGAATTGACCGCACTCGCAAAAGGCACGCCAAGATAGCCGGCCAGCTTTTGCTCGAAGGCCTCCGCGTACCTGTCCGCCGTCAGCCGAAAATCCAGCGCCGCGTCCACCAGATTCACCATCTCCGCTTCATCGTAGACCCGCCCCGCGTAGTCGATGCGGTCCCCGGGCCGGTATTCCGGCCGCTGATGGTGCTCCCTGTAGTATTGTCTCACCTGATTCAGGATGTCTTCTCTCTTGATCATCGCTTCATTCCCCCGATCTACGGGCGATACCGCGCCGCTTCGTATTCCTCCCGGGAGAGGAAGGGCGCCATGTCATCCAGCGTGGGGGAGACGATCCGCCCGTCCGGCAGCACCCGCGAGGACACCTTCGGCGCAAAATCCTTGTCCGGGTCGATCATGACCTCGCAGATCACCGGGCCTTTTTCGGCAAGCGCAAGGCTGATCTGCTCCTCGCAGTTCCCTTCTCCCTCGATGCGGAAGTATGGTATCTCGAACGCCTCCGCCACTTTCGCAAAGGCAGGAAAGCCGACGCCGGTGGCCGGGTCGATTCCCGTAAACCGGCTTTGGAACAGGTTCTTCTGCGTCTGCCGGATGGAGTGGTATCCGTTGTTGTTCAGCAGGAATATCCGCACGTCCAGATGATTGTACGCCACCGTGGCCAGCTCCTGCAGGTTCATCATGAAGCTGCCGTCGCCATCGATGCAGATCACCCGCCGGGCCGCGTCCGTTCGGACCGCAGCTGTTCGCGCAACAGCCGTCTGCGCCGCGTCCGCCCGCATCGCTTCCGGAGCATCCGTCCCGGCGTCTCTGGCCACGGCCGCGCCGATGGCCGCCGGGAAGCCGTAACCCATGCTGGCGCAGCCGGAGTTGGTGTACATCCGCTGGCCCTGCCTGATCTTCGCCGCCTGGAAGGTCACCACGCAGGCGCTTCCGTTTCCGCAGACGATGCAGTCCTCCGGCTCGAGCTGCCCAAACAGAGCGTCGATGAACCGGTACGGATCCATATCGCCGCCCGGCTCCTCCGCAGGCACCGCCGGGTATTTCTTCAGCAGCGCCTTGCACCAGGCGAGCCACCGCTCATGGGCCTCATGGGCCGCGGCCCACCCCGAGGAAGCGGCACACCCTGAAGATCCGGCCTGCTCCGAAGATCCGACCTGCTCCGAACAAGCCTCGCCGTCGGGCAGTCTGTCCAGAAGCTTCCGCAGGAATTCCTTCACGTCCCCGTGGATCGGCTTATCAATCTTTAATGTAGGCTTGCGCAGTTCGTTCTCGTCGATGTCCACCGCGATCCGGAAGGCGTTTTTGGCGAAATCGAAATGGGTGTATCCCACCATCCGGATGTTCATCCGGCAGCCCAGGCTGAGCAGAAGGTCGCAGTTCTGTAGGGCGAAGTTGCCCGGTCTGGTCCCCACCGTTCCCGGCATGCCGGCAAACCATGGGCTGTCACAGGCGAGAAGGTCATTGGCATTCCACGCCGTGACCGCAGGGATCCGAAGCCTGTCGAGCGCCTCCAGCAGAAGTTCCTCCGCGCCGGCCAGCCGCACGCCGGTACCGATCAGG
>CACXCQ010000184.1 GCA_902766185.1 uncultured Eubacteriales bacterium | reverse complement strand
CTCTTCGATCCTGCGGATCCAGTCCAGCTGCTCCTGCGCTGCCCGGATCGCCTTGTCGATGTTGGCGTTATCCAGATTCTCCGCCCGGTGAGTCTGATTCATCAGATCCTTCTTCATCATCACATCCTGAAAGGCGAAGTACTGCCCGGAGGCTCCCATGATGGCCAGCGTATCCGCGATCTGCTCCCGCGCCTTCAGGTATACGCCGTAGCCGTTTTTGCGTTCAATGATCCGGGGGGTGATGTCGTCAAAGGTGTTCAGCAGCCGGCGAAGATCCTTCGCCTGCCGTTCCGTCATCGCCACGATCTCCAGGTGATAGCTCTTGTCGGGGCTGGCCACCGTACCTGCGCCGAGAAAAGCTCCCCGCAGGTAGGACTTGCGGCAGCACTTGGTCCGGATCAGGCTGCTGTCGATCCCGTCGCTGATGGTATTCATTCCCTGCCTGACCATCAGGATCCCCGCTTCCCGCAGGATCATTTCACTGTTGTTTTCCGGGCCGATGGTGATGGTGAACTGCTTGCCCCGGTCAAAGAACTTATCGTACCCGACCTCGATATCCGTATCCACTTCGAAATAATGGCTGATCAGGCTTCTGTAATGCCTGACCACCGCATTGTTCGGCGTGGTCATGGATACGCGGAACTTCCCGCCGCCCGCCAGGACGATGCTCCCGGCGAACCGCATGAATCCGGCGATCTCCGCGATGGTACAGCACTCCTTCTGCGGGGTGATCCGCGCCAGCTCGTTTTTTGTCTCTGATGCAAAACTCATCTTATCTCCTGCTGCCGGTACGGGGCAGCCTGCGTCTTATTGCGAAAAGTGCCGGAATCTCACAATCCCGGCACTTCAACATACTATCTTACGTCATCCCGCAAAGGGCTCCGTGCATTCTCCTGACGCGCTCACTTCCTCGGGGGGATGCTCAGGATCTCTCTGGCCTCGTCCGGAGTCGCCACTTCTCTGCCCAGCAGCTTCGCCAGTTCTACGACCTTGGCGACCATTTCACCATTGCTCTTGGCCAGAACGCCCTTCTCCATGTAGAGATTGTCTTCGAAACCGATTCTGCAGTGTCCGCCCATGATGATGGAAGCCGCCGCGATCTTGAAGGCGTCTCTGCCGATGGCGCATCCGGTCCAGGTGCATCCCGGCGGAACGGAATCCACACAGAAGGCCAGGTCTCTGACGGTAGCGCTCATCTGAACGCCCAGAACGAAGTCAAAGTGCATGGGCATATCCAGATATCCCTTGCGTCCGGCTGTCTTCAGGACCACGTCCAGCATGCCCTTGTCGAAGCACTCCAGCTCCGGCTTCATGCCCTTCTCCTGCATGGTCTTCGCGAAGTTGATGATGGTGTTGTCCGTATTGACGAAGATCTCATCACCGCCGAAGTTGCAGGTGCCGCAGTCCAGGGTAACGAATTCCGGTGTCGGAGTCACGTTGGTGGAGTCCAGTCTTTCCTCATCGGTCATGCCTACAGCGCCGCCGGTAGAGGGCTGAATGATGACATCCGGGCATACCTCATAGATGGCGTCCATGCACTCCTGGAAACGCTCGTGGCTCTGTGTCGGTGTGCCGTCGTCTTCACGAACGTGCAGGTGAATGACAGAAGCGCCCGCGTCATAGGCAGACTTGGCTTCCCGAACGATCTCTTCGACCGTGTAGGGCACTGCCGGATTGTGTTCCTTCGTTACTTCTGCGCCGCAGATGCAGGCGGCAATGATCAGTTTTTCCATTGTTGTTTTCTCCTCTCTGCTTAAACCATTTATATACACTGCCGGTTCTCAGGTGAACCCGCACTGCTTATTCTATCACATTATTTTATTCTGTAAAGATTCCATCCTCAATCATGATGGAGAAAACCGCTACAGATCGCGGTGCTCCACTGTGGCCCGGTGCCCGCTCTCCCGGAGTCTGCGATGGATCTCGTTGGCCACCGCCACCGACCGGTGATGTCCGCCCGTGCAGCCCACTGCGATATTCAGTCCGTACTTCCCCTCCTTCATGTAGTAAGGGATCAGCGTATCCACCAGATCGCACACCCGCTCCAGGAAGGTCTGGGTGATCTCGTGCTTCAGCACGAACCGGCTCACCTTCTTGTTGTTCCCCGTCAGATTCCGCAAAGACTGGACATAGTACGGGTTGGGAATGAACCTGGTGTCGAACACCAGATCCGCCGTCATGGGGGTGCCCTTCTTGAATCCAAAGGACATGACATTGATCATGAATGTGCTGCGGCTCTCCTCGGAGGTCAGAAGCACCCTCAGTTCCGTCCACAGCTGGGCAGTCTTCATGTTGGACGTGTCGATGATGTGATCCGCGCAGGCCCGGATCTCCCGAAGCATTTCCCTCTCGCGGGCGATCCCGGATGCCACCGTTCCTTCCACGGACAGCGGATGCACCCTGCGGGTCTCGCTGAACCGCCGCAGAAGCACCGAGTCGTTTGCCTCGAGGTACAGAAGCTTGTAATCGAACCCCTGCCGGTCCATCTCCTCCAGAGTGCTGAGGAAATCATCAAAGAAGGCTCTGCTGCGCACGTCCACCACGAAAGCCACCTTATCCACCGCGTGGCCGGAGCTGGTCAGATCGACGAAGGCGCGGATAAGGGCCGGCGGCATATTGTCGATACAGTAGTATCCCATATCCTCCAGACAGTCGATGGCCTGGGTTTTTCCTGCACCGGAAAGGCCGGTGATGATGATGGTCTGCATTGATCTATCCTTCTCTCAGCGGCGTCTGTCTGCGGGCGATGTTCACGATCCGTTCCGGATTCAGCCCGGCCCGCATGGCCCGGTCGAACCCGGCCTGGCAGTTTCCTACCTTCTCCGGCTCGTGGGCATCGGAGCTGAGGATGAACTTCACCGACGCAACGCTCATGGCGATGCGGATCTCCTCCTCCGTCAGATGATCGTGCCGGCAGTTGATCTCCATAAGAGTATTCGTCTCCGCGCACACTTCCGCGATGGCGAGGATATCAAACGGTCCCTTGTCTCCGGGATGCGTCAGGATGGCGATATCGTTTGAACGCAGGGCGTGGATGATCATGTCCGTATTCTTCTTGCGCAGCTTCTCCTCTCCCCACTTCAGGCCGTGGCTCCACAGCCAGTTGTGGACGGAGCTGCACCCGAACAGTCCGAAATGGAATCCGGCGATGACAAAGTCAAACTCCTCGAATTCCTCCGGCTTGATGTCCAGCCCATTGCCGCCGTGGACGGTATTGGCCTCCACGCTCATCTTCACCATCAGCTTGGGAAACTTCACGTTCATCTTCTCGATATCGGTCTTGAGATAGGCGAAATCGTTCCGGTTGATTCCGTAGAACAGATGCCCTGGTCCGTGATCGGAAATGGCGATATAGCCCAGCCCCTTGCTCATGGCCGCCCGCACGTTGTCCTCCACGCTTCCCTTGCCGTGGGAATAGGTGGTGTGGGTGTGCAGGTCGTACAGAAGCTCATATTCTGCTTCTCTTTCCTTATCGTATAATACTGTCGCGGCAGTTTTGATTTCATTCTCCAATGATCCTTACCTCCGGTTCAAGCTGTACCCCGAACTGCTCCATCACTCTGGCCTGTACGATCTGCGATAGCTGCAGAATGTCCGTCGCGGTGGCGCCGCCCCTGTTGATGATAAAGCCGCTGTGAAGCTCCGATACCTGAGCTCCGCCTACACTGAGGCCCTTCAGCCCGGCATCCTGGATCAGCTTCCCTGCGAAATACCCCTCGGGCCGCTTAAAAAAGCTCCCTGCGCTGGGATAGTTCACCGGCTGTTTCTCGTTTCTTCTCGCCGTGAGATCAGCCATGGTCCTGCGGATCTGCGCAGGGTCTCCCGGCTCGAGAGCCAGTCTTGCCTCGATGACGATGCCGCCTGTTTCGTGCAGCGCCGTGTGCCTGTACCCCATATCCAGTTCCTCCGGACCCATCTGCGCAAAGGCAGGCGTGTTCCCGGCCGTTCCCTCTCGCTGCAGGACCTTTGCCTCCCGCAGCACATGTTTCATTTCTCCTCCATAGGCGCCGGCGTTCATGAAAACAGCGCCGCCGATGCTCCCGGGTATCCCGGAGGCAAATTCCAGACCGGTGAGCCCCGCCTGGGCGGCCACCTTCGCCGCCATGGAAAGAAGAGTCCCGCATCCGCAGATCAGGTCATTCTCCTCCTGACGCGTATAGTTGAAGGCATCTCCGAGCCGGACGATGACGCCCCGGTAACCTCCGTCCCGGACCAGAACGTTGGATCCGTTGCCCAGGACCATGCAGGGCACTCCTTCTGCGTCCAGATACTGAAGCACGCTCTGCAGCTGCTCCGCGCTGTCCGGAACCACCATCAGATCCGCCGGGCCGCCTGCCCGGAAGGACGTGTAGGATGCCATGGATACATTCTCCATGACCTTTCCGCTGCTGACGATCCCCTTCAGTTCATCCGCCGCACGTGCCATCTCTTCTGCTGTAAACTCTCTGTTCTCTTCCTGTGTCATGTTCTGTTACTCTCCGTCCTGTCCTGCCTTTGGGTCTTCTGTATCAGCCTCGTCTCCGTCCGGCGTTCCCTCCGGTTCCTCCTTCTGTGCGCGTTTCTTCTTCCCGAAGATGCTCTTTCGGCCCCGCCTGGCTTTTGGCGGCCGGCTCCGGTAGGGATCGATGCGGTAATCGTTCAGATCCGTGGAGAAGCCCTTGCGTTCCAGCTTACGGTTCAGTCCGCGGCTGATGTAATAGTAGATGACCGCGAAGATCGGGATGCCGATGACCATGCCGATGAACCCGAAGAGTCCGCCACCCACCAGAACAGCGAACAGTACCCAGAAGCTGTCCAGGCCGGTGCTGTCTCCCAGGATCTTCGGTCCCAGGATATTCCCATCAAACTGCTGCAGGATGAGCACGAAGATGATGAAATACAGCGCGTGCATCGGATTGACCATGAGCAGAAGCAGCACCGATGGGATGGCTCCGATGAAGGGGCCGAAAAACGGGATGATGTTGGTGATGCCGACGATGCAGCTGATCAGCAGGGAATACTCCCAGTGGAAGACGGACATCACGATGAAGCAGATGATGCCGATGAGCACCGAATCGATGATCTTTCCGCTGATGAATCCGCCGAAGGTCTTGTTGGTGTATGATGCGCCGCTGAAGATCTCTTCTACTGTATCTTCCTTGAAATTGGCCACGATGAACTTCTTGATCTGACCGAGGAATGTATCCTTGCTGTTCAGGAAGTAGACGCTGATGATGATGCCGATGATGAAATCCAGCACGAATCCCACTGCCCCGATCAGCCTTTGGGATACGCCGGCCGCCAGAGACTGGGAATGCGGCAGAATCGTGGTGGTCGCGAATTCGATGGCCTTTTCCGTCATCACCTTGATCCATTCGTCGATGGTCTCCTGAGCGATCGGGAGTTTCGCCAGCTTCTGGTCGATCCACAGTGTGGTCTTATGCAGTGCGCTCGGAAGGATATCCACCACGTTGATGATGCTGTTGACCAGACCCGGGATGATCATCCAGAACACTCCGGCCAGGACCACCAGGATCACGGCGATGCTAATCACCGTACCCACGGCCTTGGATATCCCCATGTCGTGCTGCAGCTTCATGGATCCGCGGTTCAGGATCCCGTAAGTTCCCCGTACCGTGGCGTTGTAGATCGGGCAGATCAGATACGCCATCACCAGCCCGTAGATGAAGGGCATCAGCACGCCCAGGGCGAAGCTGAAGAACTTCTGGATGATATCGAAACGATAGATCGCGAAGAACGCCAGCACGCAGCAGACCACCACAAGAAAGGCAGTCAGGCCCCATTGATAATGCTGTTTTTCCAGTTTGATATGTTTCATTTCCATCACCTGTGAGCCGGCGTCTCTTCCCCCGCTCACTCCTGATTCCTGATGTATTCCCTGCACGCTTCGATGGTCCCGTTCATCTTGTCGTAAACGGCGCCGCAGAGGAAATCATAAAACTTCTCCTGATGTACTCCCTTGAGGCAATCGGACACCTGGCTCTGGTATTCCTGCCTCGTGAGGGCCATGCTGATGGGCGCCAGCCCGTTCTCCAGCAGATAATAATTCAGTCCGAAGATCGCAAGTTCCCCGTTATACTTCTCGAAGGGATATATGTCGATGATCTTATTGTGGATATACATGGCCTTGAGGACGATGTTGTTGCCCGATTCCCTGCTGTATACCTTCCGGAGGCAGTCGTCAAGCCTGTCCTCCACGTCCACCGAATGCGGGGGCACGTGATTAAACGTGTACACCACCGGATTGGATCTTCGGAAATAGCCGTTTTCGTTCTCCGAAAGGATCCTGTATCCGCTGATCAGAAGGTGCTTGTCCAGCGAGTTGCCCATTTCCAGGTTGCTGAATCCGATCCGCACCAGATTGCTGAAATTCTCGATGAAAACGTAATCCTTGACGGGGACTTCCTTAGGCAGCTGTCCCTCCAGGATCTTCTCCACCGGCACCCGGTCATGGTTCGTGCTGCGCAAAATCAGGGCAGCCCTGACCATGTCTATCCGATTGACCTCCTGCACAGCGGAACTCAGCAGCCGGTTGCTCTTGAGCATGGCCGCCAGTTCGATGCGCATCTGATATAGTTTTTCGTGTACCTGCTTGTCTGTCATTTTTTGAACCCGATCCGTCCTCTGGCTATGGCGTATTTATAGAATTCCACGTCGCCGAAATCTCCATCCACTTTGCGGAGCATGGGCATCTTTTCTTTGATCTTCCCGTAATCCATGGTGGGCAGGAAGACGATATCGTATTTGTGCTGCAGGGTCAGCTGCAGGAAATCCAGGACCTCATCGTCGTTGAACCCCTCCTCCAGAGCCACCTCCAGCCTTACCCGCAGGCTTTCTCCCACAGCCTTGTTGATGCCGTCGATCACCGGCTGCAGACTTTTGCCGTCATTGGATTTCTGATAACGGGTATAGTTGAGCGTATTGACCACAACAGTAACGTCCGTGACGCCGGAGGCGCGCAGCTGCGGCGCGGTCTCAGCCAGTTCCTGACCGTCAGTGACCACCCGCCGTTCTTCCTGCTGGCCGTTTTCTTTTTTCATGTCTGTGTTTTCCATCTTTTTGTCCTGTCTTAATGTCCCTTTACCCCCAGAATATTGTACTTGAAAACCGCCCTGCCGTCAACGAAAGCATTGAGGTTTCTAAGGCGGAGATTGTTTTCATACGCGGTTTCTGTTATACTCTTATCGCTATGAAAATACTGCTTATCGGAGACACCCACGGCAGACTGAGCCGTGTCAGAGACATCTGGCCAAAACTCAAAGAGATCGACCTGATCGCCCACACGGGGGATCATTATTCTGATGCCGCGAAGCTGGAAGAGGAGTTCGGCGTTCCGGTCATCGCCGTCGGGGGAAACTGCGACAGCTCCGGACCGGCGTTCCAGATCATCGAGAGCGACTACGGCCGGATCCTCCTTACCCACGGCCACCGGGACAACGTGAAATGGGATCTGGACACCCTGAAATACCGGACGCAGGAACAGAACTGCCGGGCAGTTTTCTTTGGCCACACCCATCAGTCCCTGAACATCGAAGAGGACGGCATTCATTTCGTGAATCCCGGAAGCCTCTCTCTTCCCCGGGACAACAGCAGCGGTTCCTACGCCATCGTCAGGACGTCCGAGGACCGCTTCGAAGCATCCATCGTCTTTTATTCCACGGTCATGGGCAATAAAAAACCGCCTGCAGGCGGTTTGCTCAAATCCCTTCTGAACTACAGCGATCGTTTCTGACGCCGGATCTGCTGCCTTTGCCTAGAGCATCATGGTCTTGGCGATAACCATGACGAACAGGACGATGAATCCAATGGTCTCGAGAAGAAGAAGGATCTTCAGCACGCCGCGGACCTTCTCAGCCGCGTTGCCTCTGAACCCTCCCCCGAGAGTCAGTCCCATATTCCATAACACGATGATAAGCACTGCCAGTCCGAAGGCGAGCGCTACGGATAAAATGATCATTAGCCGTTCCTTTCACTGTTTTCTGTCTGTACTATAGTAACAGACTTTTTTTCGTTATGCAAGGCGGAACGTTTTTTATATCGCCCTGGCCTGCAGGGATACTTTGATCTCGCCGCCGCGGATCACCTGCTGGCCCACCTCCTCAAATCCCATGGCTTCATGGAACTTCAGGCTGGGTTCGTTGTAGGGCTCTATATCGATCTCCGCGGTCACTGTGGACAGGCCTGCCTTTGCGGCGCGGTCGAACACGCCTTCATAGATCTTCCTGCCGAGGCCCATCCCCCGGAACTTTTCGTCGATGACGATCCGGTCCACGTAGAGGAATCTGTCGTACTGCCCGGAAAACCAGATGTAGTTCTCGCTGGTGTAATCCTCCAGGCCTTCCCGCAGCGCGATCAGGAACGCCGCCGGCTCTCCGTTCACCTCCGCCACCTGGAACATGTCGCTGCACTTGTCGAAATAGGAGAATTTCGCCTGGTCCATAGGCGAAAGGACTTCCACATTCGTCTTGTTGAGTTCCAGAATGAACTCCATATCCTTCGGTTCGACGTTTCGGATGGCCATACCGTTCTCCTTCCTGTATTCCATCTCAAAAACATGATAGTTGTTGCCGTCGATCAGATAGTTCTCCAGCTTCCCGGTCTCGGCAAATCCGATGGACCGGTAACAGGAAATGGCGTTGTCATTTTTCTCATAAACGCCCAGGGTCACTCTGTCCGCCCCGTACACCTCGAAGGCGTAGACGAGCCCCAGGCTCAGCATCGCTTTGCCGACGCCCTGATTGCGCCTGTCCGGCCTGACGATACCGTATCCGAAGCGCAGCTCATCTAGCTTTCCGTTCGGATTTCTGGCGATGAAGTATCCCACCGGTTCATCATCATCGACAGCGGTAAACTGCATGTATTGTCCGGTCTTTTGGAACTTCTCCCCTGTGATGGGGTAGCCGCCCAGAAGTCCGAAGGTCCACTTGAAGAAGGTGTCCTCGCTGTCACACCAGGAGAGAACTGCCTCTTCATCTGATTTCATATACGGTCTGAGCCTGATCACGATTCTTCCTCCTGTCTCCTGCACCGTCTGTGCTGAGTCGCTGTTCGCTTCTGCCGGATCACCCCAGACGATTGACAAAGGGATGGGAAAACTCCGCATCCGCGATGCCATACCCCTGTCCGATCCCGACCATTCGGAAAGGCATCAGCGCATTCAGCTCGCTGTTCACGCAGAACCCGGTCGTCGCGAACAGGTATCCGTCGCCGCACTCCTCCATATAGATCATTTCCTCCCGGACATCGATGCTGTCCAGATAGGGCCGCTGCTCCCTGATCATGGCTTTGATGCTTCCCGCCAGATGCTCGCGCATAAGATCGCCATTCACATTTCCGTTCAGGGAGATCAGGTCTTTCATCTCTTTCTCGGATTTGTTCTGCTCCTCCTCACTTCGGTTGAGGATCACCACGGGACGGAGCTCATTTCTCGGGACCTTGAACTGCATCAGCCGGCATACGTATTTATCCCTGTCCCGGCTGAAGATCATCACGATATCGATGTCCCAGGCGCGATCTTCCTGGAAATCCAGTATTCCCCGCGCCCTGACCATATCGAGATCCCCATACTCATGCAGAGTGAAATTCCAGGTATCGATATCCACGTTTCCCCAGTGCTCCCAGTCATAGCGGATCAGCCAGTTGATCCTTCCCATGGTATGAAACCACCCGCCATTATCCGTTCCGATAATGATCGGCAACCTGTCGCGGTCAAAAAACGCATCGAAGAAACGGTCGAAATTCGACACGTCCCGTTCCTGATAGCACCGTTTCATGATTTCCAGTTTGCTGTGGATCAGCGCTCGCTTTTCGTTTTTCATATCTCATACTCCCCGAATCCCTCGCTGAGGTCCAGGCGTTTCAGCACTTCAACCGTATTGATCGCATCGTTCAGCGCGTCATGGCTGCGCTGGGGCTTGATGTCGAACTTCCACATGGCATAGGACAGCGCAAAGGACCGGTCCTCCTGCGTGACCTGATCATCGAACAGCAGCTGCACATCGTAGCACTTCGGCAGATCGTCGATGTCCATTCCATGAAACAGCATGTTGTCCTCGATCATGATGATGTCATTCTCACTCCAGGTCAGGAACGGGTCTTCTCCGCACCATTCCAGAAAATCCGCAATGACCTCCCTGAATGGGCTGCCCTCCGCGATCATTTCGTTCGTGATGTCCGTCAGTTCGGTGACGGTCCGGTTCATCTTCTGATAGCATTCCGGCTTCACGAAGCGGCAGTACTGTTCCAGGATCTCCATGTTTTCGTTGACCCTGACCGCTCCGATCTCAACGATCTCTCCGGATAAGCGTATGCCGTTTCTTTCTGCCCGGTATCTCGTGGAGGACTGGTTCCATTCCAGATCCATTACAATGTAGTTCATTCCGTCTTCGCATCCTTCCACGCTTCATACGCTTCCAGATCGCTCTTCGTGAACGCAATGCAGGCGGCGATCACCGCGGCATCGTCAAGCAGTCCGATGCCGATGTATTTATCCGGAATGATGTCTTTTGGGTTGACCAGATAAAGAAGGGCCGCAACGATCAGAATGAGCGTTTTCTTCGGCGTCTCAGTGTAATCCTTCTGAATGTGGTCCTTCAGCAGCGAGATCATCCGGGGCAGCTCTGCCAGATATGCCCCTGCCTTCGGAACGGTTTCCAGTTTATTCTCGACCTGCTCGAGCAGCTGATCCATCTTTCCCCCGTCTTCGAGGACTTCCGCTGCCTTGCCTTTTCCGTTTGCCAGGATCTTTTCGGCCTGCATCCTGATATCATCTGTATTCATCCGTGTACCCTCCTGTTCATTAACTGCATTTCGCTGTTGTTTAATCATACCATAATTCAGCCCTTGAGCATATACGTATTGCGGAATCCATACTCCTCGGATTCGGTTACGCCGATGATGCGGAGACCGCAGCTTTTGTAGAACCGGATGTCTTCATCCGTATTGGTGAAGAGCAGCAAAGGCTGGTCCTGGGCGTCTGCGTAATCGCAGACCGCCTCCATCAGGCGCCGCCCCCTGCCCTGCTTTTGCCAGTCCGGATCCACGGCCAGAAAGTCCAAATAGATGTATTCCCCGGGAAGATCCAGCTTCGCCTCCTCCCGGTCAAAGGCTTCGAAGAAGTCGAACCAGCTCTGTCGCTTGGCGCTGTCCAGCCTTTGCATGGCGGCCCTCCAGCCATCGTTCTCGCAATCTGCCGCCCGTATATTCTCGGGCTGGAAATCCATCATTTCCGAGCGAAGCAGAACGGCGCATTCATGCAGGGACCTGTCCAGACTGAAGGCGGAGCCGAAATGCATGTCGTAGGCGCCGTAGTAACGGACCACCGCCTCGATCCCGGCCTGCCTGTCCGAATCATCCGGATAGAGGAAACGGAGCTTCGGGTAATCCCGATAGGCGCGGAGCATCAGCTGAACGGCCCGCTCCCACTCGGAACGGGTGATGCGGTGCAGAGATGGTATTTCGATAGGTTTGTTCATCATAGTGCTCCTATAGTGCCGGGCCCATGGTGTCCGGCCAGTTCTGTTCCTTTCACGAATATGCTTGCGAATATGCTTGCACTTGACACTCATTTTACCATAGTTGCGTGATTAGGTGTATGGCAAGGCGAGCGGGTCGGATGGCGGATCGAAGTGTCGGCCATCCGTCTCTATCTCAGATCGGCTCTGCAAACATCCGAAGGAAATGTCGAGATTCCAGTGTTTTAGCATGCGTGAGATCTCGACTTTTTCGTCTACAAAGGCTGGTCAGCCCAGTTCAGTCGAGATTCTGTCCAATACAGCGCTCCGTTATCTCGACCTGGTCTGCACACAGAAGCTGTTTTTCGTCAGATCCGGAAGAAAAGTCGTTATCCCAATGCACCAGAACAGCTTCGATCTCGACATCTCCTTCATGGATCGCCCCGGGATGGTGTGTGTTACAGTTCCCTCATTGAAATTTTGGATTCTGTACCTGCCCAAGAAGTGCGGAAGGAAAAGTCAATGTTTCAATGTTTCAGAGCCGACTAAACCATGACTTTCCTCTCGCGCAAAGGCTGGAGAGCACCATGCAGTCAATGTTTTCCTTACTACGGTCGTCCGAAACATTGACATCTCTCTCGGATACACTCGCTCGAGCTGAAAAAGTCAATGTTACAGCACGTTATAATACCCATAACATTGACTTCTCCTTCATGGATCGCCCCGGGATGGTGAGCCGTTGCAGTTTTCTATTTATAAAAAACCTCTCCGGCGTTCACGCCAGAGAGGAAAAGGTTTATCTTCTTCGTTATGCTTTTTTGATCTGGTTGCGGTCTGTGGTTTAATACTTTTTGTCAAATCCGCTGACCAGTACTGCCAGATGCTTCGGGTGGAGCAGTTCTGCGTTTTTCTTCGCTTCCCAGATCTCCGGGTATTTCTCTACTGATCCGTTGATGGATTCAAAGAGCAGCGCCAGTTCGTCCGGATCCATGCCGCTGGCCTTGATGTGGCCTTCGTACTTTTCCGGAGATGACTTGATCTCTTCTGCCATCTTCTTGTACAGAGCTGCGAATTCCGCGCTTGTCATCTTTTCTACGTTCTTCAGTTCCGGATGCATCTCGTCAGCCTGCATTTTGTTGTCGATCAGCTCCACAACATCTTCAAGTGACATGGAGTTCTTCTCGATCAGCTTTTCCAGGCCCTTCAGAGAATGCTTCGCCTCTTCGTGCAGCTCTTCGTACGTTTTTGTCAGTTCTTTTGCTTTTTCTCTCATTTTATGGTCGCCTCCTTAGTTTCGATTCTTTCCAGAATCAGTATACTCTTCAGTCCTGAAAAAACAACCCGCCAGAGTTAAATCGACCCCTCAATATTGCAAAAATGCATAGAAAGGTTACCCGATGATCGTTTCTGTGTTATCATGAATCAAGAGTTACATCTATCCGGACGCCACGAGTGTTGACCCGAAAACCAGTGAAAGCAAATAATTCGAACAGAGTGTTTTACGGATGGATCGTCTGCGGCGTATGCACGCTTTTGATCTTCATCACCATGGGCACCGCATCCAACGGATTAGCGGTGTTCTTGCCGTATATCATGCGGGAGCATGGGTTGAGCAACGCCCAGACGTCGTCACTGGTGACGCTGCGGTGTACCTTCGCTTTCGTATCAATGCTTCTGGTCAGCCAGTACTATAACCGGGTCGGATACCGGATCGGAACAGGTGTTGCGGCCCTTTGCTGCTGCGCGGCTTATGTCATATACAGCTGCGCAGATACGTACTTCGAATTCTGCATCGGAGCATCTATGGCAGGCATCAGCTACGGTCTGGGGAGCATGATACCGGCATCGATCCTGATGAATCGCTGGTTCGTCAAGCATCGTGCCCTGGCCATCGGCATCGTCGCCTCCGGAAGCGGAATCGCAGTCATCGTGCTTCCGCCTGTCCTGACGGGGATCATCCTTCGGGCCTCCCTGCGCACTGCCTTTCTGATCACCGCAGCATATGTGTTGGCTGCATCGATAACCGTATTCCTGCTGATTCGCGAAAAGCCCCAGGACAAGGGGCTGGAGCCTTTGGGACAGGCCGAGGTGTTCGAGCAGTACCGCAGGCAGAAGGATGCCGAACGCACTCAACTAAACGGCACCACACCCACTCCCGCATCTACACCAACACCTGATCCCACTCCCGCATCCTCTCCCGCATCCTCAGCAGCTCCTGCGCCCGCCGTTCTTTCGCGCCGCGGCTGGCTCCTTATGGGCACCGTGTGCCTCATTATGGGCGCGCTGTCCAACCCGGGGTTCGTTCACCTGTCGGTCCTCTACACCAGCGAAGGATTCCGTCCAATGACGGTGGCGCTGCTGATCAGCATCTGCGGGATCGTTCTTACCTTCTCTAAGGTTATATGCGGTGAGGCAGCCGATCTTCTTGGCGGTCTGCGTATGTCCCTGCTCTTCAGTGGAATTCTTCTCGCCGGCAACGCTCTTTGCTGCCTGGCTTTTTCCGGTATCGTTCCTCTGGCCATTACAGCCGTTTTTCTTTATGGTCTGGGCAGCCCGATATGCACCGTCGGGATCCCTGTCTGGGCAGGCGACCTCTCCTCTCCGGAGAAATACCCGACGACCGTGCGAAACCTCCAGCTCATCTACGCTGCCGGAGCGATGATCTTCGCTACCATGCCCGGGATCATCGCGGATCATCTGGGAAGCTACATCCCGGTCTATGCGCTGTTTGCCTGCCTGGTGGTCGCCTCAGTTGTCTGCCTTGTAGCTGCTTATGCGCAATCATCTGCCAGGAAATGAAAAGAACCGGAATCGCGTTTTCTGTACGTTCCCGGCTCTCTGCCCCGTTCGTATTCTCTTTTCCAGTTCTTCTTGCGAGGTCTGTCCTTTTCGGTCATGTGCCTTCCTGTGCGGAAGGCCGGCACCTGATAAGCTTTGGCCAGCTCGACCTCCGTCATGTCGATGACCATTCTCTTTTCCTGCTTCGGCGGAGCAGTCGGCACCGCCTTCTTTTTCTTTTTTCCCATCGTTCTTTCTCCCTTCAGTTTCCCTTCAGTTCAATGTGCTGTCGGATTCCGCCCCGAGCTGTCCATCCTGTCTCATGATCAGTATCCTGCCTAGCGATTCCACCCTTGATCTGGCGAAGTCATCGTCGTGATTCGCCTTCAGCATCTGGTAGATCGCCTCAAGAATACCCATGGTCTCTGCCAGCAGCTGCGGTTCGGTTCCTTCGATCGTAACGGTTCCGTCTTTTGATGTGATCATACGCTCTCCTTTCGTGCACGCGTTCCGGTTTCCAGACTGCGCATTGTTTATGACGCGAACGGATAAATATTATACCACACTTAATAATCCACCAGGTATATCCCGATCCGAATCTTGTGGAAGGTGCCGTGTACTTCGATGTCTCCCACCTTGCCGATGAGCAGTTTACCGGCATCCATCAGGCGGGAAAAGATGAGGTTGTCCTTCTCCGGGATATACCCGAGCTTCCTGCCCTGCTGATCCAGGATCAGGATCGCCTTATCATCGAACTTGTTTTCTTCGCGGCGAAGACTCAGCTTGTCTCCCTCACCGATTTCCTCCAGCACGCTTTGGTCCTTAAGATGCGTTGTCCCGGCGATGAACGTATCGAAGAGATGGATCTCGTTGACCAGAGGCTTGATGATTTCCCCGAGAGATCTATCCTCGATCGCTGTGATCAGGTCCCCTTTGCTGATGCTCAGATCGTTGCTCATGACAGTTTCCTTTCGATTTCGAATGTTCCCAGAACTTCGTCAAGCTGCGCGGAGTACACCTCGTAGCTCGCGATCTCATCCAGATATTCCTGTTTTCTCCGTTGCGTCTCGGTCTCGTCCTCCAAAAGCTGTTTGTACAGGTATGGATTCGTGCTGATGATATTGCTGATTTCCGCTTCAGCTTCGGCGATCTTCTCATTCAGATTCTCGATCTGAAGATCGATCTCCCCTGCGCCCTCCTGCTCAAGGTGGGACGTCACCAGAAGTTCCAGTTCCTCCAGTTCCTTCAACTGATTGTAGGTGTAGGCGATCACGATCCGCTGCCAGTACCCTTTGATGGTCTCATCGTCAGCCAACTCAGGATGCATGTCCGGATGGATCATCTTGACCAGCTTGTAGTAGATCTTCTTGATCTTCAGAAAATCGCTGTCGGAGACGCGCTTGCTG
>CACXCQ010000183.1 GCA_902766185.1 uncultured Eubacteriales bacterium | reverse complement strand
TTCCTGTTCGTTACAAAGGCTGGACTGTACTTCCTGGATCTGGCGGACTACATCGCCAACAACATCGGCATCGTCGCCAGCGGCGTCATCGAAGTCGTTCTCATCGGATGGTTCTTCCGTCCGGAGAAGCTGCGTGAAGCGGCCAACGAGTTTTCCAACTTCAGCATCGGCACATGGTGGATCTGGTGCCTTAAGGTGGTCACGGTCATCGTACTCGGATACACCACCATCACCAACCTGGTGACCTATTTCCACGATGGATACGATGTGTATCCGCTGTCCATCGGACTGGTGTTCATCGCCTTCCTGGTCATCGGTACCATCGTGCTGACCCTGATGAAGGGCAAGAAGTCCTACTATGTGACTCCGGAAGACGCACCGAAGTGGGCGCCCGTGAAGTTCTCCTCCAAGGTAGTCATCTTCGGTATCATCATCATCGCCATCATCGCGCTGATCGTTGACATCATCGCGGTCACCGGCGGCTTCGGCAAGTCCATCAGCACGCCGGCAGTTGCCATGATGATCGTCGCCTGCGTCGGACTGTGGGGCGGCATCGCGGTCTCTCTGGCCATCACCATGAAGAACAACAAAGAGAGACAGATCGCTGCTGGCAAGGGGGACGAGACCCTGGTTCAGGAGTACGAAGAAGCGGACATGAACGTACCGGATAAGGACGAGGAGTGATCCGCGTCATCGCAAGACAAATGATCGAATGAAGCAAACGAGCCGCCGCATCAGAGAGATCCGATGTGGCGCTCTTTCATTTTGGTTTACGGACAGCGGGAAAAGTGTTAGAATAGCGTGGTCAGGCACTTAGCCGGTGACGCGAAAAAAACGGTAACCAAAGGAGGATGGAACCATGTCCATAGAAAGAGTGAGAGAGTATTTCAGTGAATTCGGCATCGAGGACCGCATCATGGAATTCGATGTGTCCAGCGCGACGGTGGAGCTGGCGGCGGAGGCCGTGGGGACAGAGCCGGAGCGCATCTGCAAGACCCTGTCATTTCTGAAACCGGACGGCGCGGGATGCATCCTGATCCAGGCGGCGGGAGACGCCCGAATCGACAACCGCAAGTTCAAGGACCAGTTCCATTTCAAGGCGAAGATGCTGAAGCCCGATGAGGTCATCGAGTACACCGGTCATGCCATCGGAGGCGTCTGCGCCTTCGGCATCCAGCGGGATGATGTAGATGTGTACTGCGACGAGTCCATGCGGCGGTTTACGACCATGTTCCCCGCCTGCGGCAGCTCCAACAGCGCCATCGAGTTCACCCTGGATGAACTGGAGAAGTATTCGAAGGCCAAAGGCTGGATCGACGTCTGCAAGCTGCCCCAGCCGGAACCGGCGGAATAATAGAAACGGAGAGTAGATACTATGTGCATTGCAATTCCGGGAAGAGTTACGGAAGTCAATGGCGACCTGGCCAATGTGGATTTCAACGGCAACCAGGTGAAGGTCAATATCGGACTGGTCGAACCCAAGGTGGGCCAGTACGTCCTGGTCCACGCCGGCTGTGCCATTGAGGTCATGGAAAAGGACAAAGCCCAGGAGATCATCGATCTCTTTTCTGATATTGAAGAACTGGAAGGGCTGCAGTAGGGCGGCCGACGGTCACAGGTGATACCATGGATATCCAGAAGATAATCGACTATCTGAAGGCATACGACGGCAGGCCCCTGAAGCTGATGGAGGTCTGCGGGACTCATACGGCAGCCATTTTCAAGAACGGCATCCGGGAGCTGATCTCACCGAAGATCAAGCTCATCTCCGGGCCGGGCTGCCCGGTGTGCGTCACGCCGACAGCATACATCGACGCCTGTACAGCCTTTGCGAAGGGAGAGGGGCAGGAGCTGCTCACCTTCGGGGACATGATGAAGGTGCCGGGGCTCGGCGGAAGCCTGTCGGAGAACAAGACCAGCGCGGACATCACGGTGATGTACTCGCCCTTCGAGGCGCTGGAGAAGGCAAAGGCAGATCCGGCGAAGCTGATCGGCGTGGCAGCGGTTGGATTCGAGACCACCGTTCCCGCCTATGCGCTTCTGCTGAAGACGGCGAAGGAGCAGGGGGTCAAAAACATCCGCCTGATCACGGCGCTGAAGACGGTGCTGCCCGCGCTGGAGTGGATCTGCGAGAATCAGAACGATGTGGACGGGTTCATCTGTCCGGGCCACGTCAGCGTGATCACGGGCGTCCACGTTTACGATGAGATGGCGGAGAAATACCGGAAGCCTTTTGTGGTGGCCGGCTTTGAGGCGGAGCACATCCTGGGGTGCATCTACCGGATCGTCCGGCAGATCGAGACAGGGGAGCACGTATCGGAAAACCTGTACAGAAACGCGGTCAGGGATGGCGGAAACGCTAAGGCGTTAGCGGTCATCGATGAGGTGTTCGAAACGGGACCGGCCGTCTGGCGCGGCCTGGGAGAGATCCCCGGATCCGGTTTCTACCTGCGGGATGAGTACGCCGTCTACGATGGCGGAAGCAGAGACCTCACGGAGGACATGGAACTGCCGAAGGCCTGCCGGTGCGGCGATGTGATCGTGGGCAGGATCAATCCGGACCAGTGCCCCATGTTCGGCAAAGGCTGCGATCCCATCCGGCCCTACGGACCGTGCATGGTGTCGGCGGAGGGTTCCTGCGGGATATGGTACCGCAACGCCCATTGATTAACGCGCGCGAACGAATAGATGGAGACATAATAATGAAGATAACGATGGCGCACGGCAGCGGCGGACAATCCTCCGCCCAGCTGATGCGGGAGATTTTTGGAAAACACTTTAA
>CACXCQ010000182.1 GCA_902766185.1 uncultured Eubacteriales bacterium | reverse complement strand
TATCATTATCCATATTTACAGGAGGTATCATTATGGTAACGATTACGGGAAACGCAGACCCCAAAGAGGCCCAGGCTTACGTTGAATATCTGGAGAACAAGTACAACCGGAAGCTGCAGACGCTGGACGTGAACATCGACGGCGAGTACGCTGACCTGAACTACAGCTTCACCAACGTTCCGTTCGAGCGGATCCGCCGCATCACCGGTTACCTGGTGGGCACCATGGATCAGTGGAACGACGCGAAGACCGCTGAGGAAGCCGACCGGGTCAAGCACACTCTGGGAACAGAGGGCGAGATGGAGCAGCTGAGCTAGCTCACGCCAGCGCGACCGGGCGTACCGGGCGAGGGGCGCACCGGGCAGCCGAACCGCCGGCGCCAGTACAATAAGGGCGCACCGGGCGCCAACACAATATGAGATGGATGAAAACAGGCTTTGGCAAAAACGCTCAGGCCTGTTTTTGTATGCGCGCTCGCGCAAAGGCTGGAGAGGGCTGCCACATAAATTCTGCCTCCTCACCCCCTTTTCACCTGCCTTTGTTTCGTGATATACTGTACCCGCGAGAAAACCATTTCCGGGAAGCGAACCTTCCCAAGAGACACGAGGTATAAGAGGAACCACTATGTACAAAAACGCATTACGAGCTGCCTGGGCAGAGATCAATATCACCAATCTGGATTTCAACATCCGCAAGATCCGCGAGAAGGTCGGTCCGGACCGCAAGATCACCGGAATCATCAAGGCCGACGGCTATGGCCACGGCAGCGTGAAGGTCGCCGATGTGCTGCGGGTCAACGGCGTCACTTCTTTCGGCGTCGCAACGCTTTCGGAGGCAGTCCGCCTCAGGGACGCCGGCTTCATCAATGAAGAGATCATGGTCATCGGCCTGACGCCGGATCCCTACGTCAACACGCTGGTGGACTACAACCTGACGCCGGTCACCAACAGCTACGGCAACGCCAAGGCGATCTCCGATGCCGCTGCAAAGGCAGGAAAGGTCATCAACGGATACATCGTCTGTGATACCGGCATGGGCCGCATCGGCTATCAGCCCGAGGACCCCAATGCGGTGGAGGAAGTAATCAAGATCAGCCAGCTGCCGAACTTCCACATCCAGGGTATCTTCTCTCACTTTGCGACGGCGGACGCGGCGGACAAGACCTATTCCTCCATGCAGGAATCCCGCTTCCTCGGCTTCTACAAGAAGCTCATCGCAGCCGACCTGAAGATCCCCTACCGGACGCTGGCCAACAGCGCCGCCATCATGGAGATCCCCACGGCCCACTTCGATCAGGTGCGTCCGGGCATCATCCTTTACGGATGCTATCCTTCCCACGAGGTGGACAAGAAGCAGCTTGAGCTGAAGCCGGCCATGTCCGTCAAGGCGAACATCGTGCACCTGAAGAAGGTCCCGGCCGGAACCACCGTCAGCTACGGACGGCGCTACACCGCCATGAAGGAAAGCCTCATCGCGACCATTCCTTTGGGATACGCCGACGGCTTCCCCCGCCCCTACTCCATGAAGGGCAAAGTCATCGTCAACGGTGTCGAGGCTCCGCTGGCCGGAAACATCTGCATGGACCAGTGCATGATCGACGTGACCAACGTGCCTTACGTCAGACTGGGTGATGAAGTCACCGTCATGGGCAAGGACGGCATCTACGAGATCCTCGCCGACGACATCGCCGATGCCACGGGCACCATCAACTACGAGATCGTCTGTGCCTTCGGCCAGAGACTCCCAAAGGTGTACGTGTACTGATCCAGCGCGCAGAGGCGAACTTTTCCGGCACCGCGGAGGAAACGGCTGCGGCGATTCCGGCAATTGATTCCGATAACAAAAGAGCACCCATTCGATCGAATGGGTGCCTTTTTTCGCTTTTGCCGATTCGGCGGCTCGCCTTTGAGCCTGCCTTTGGGCAGCCTTTGGAACCGCCTTTGGTGCAGCCCCGAACTTTGGGGCCGCCCCGAAATCTATGCGGGGCTTACTTCACGGTGATCTTCATCGTGCTGTAAACGCCGTTGATTCCCAGAACGTAGACCTTGCAGGTCCCGGCCTTTCCGGCTTTGATCTTGCCGCTCTTGCTTACGGAGGCGATCTTCTTGTCGCTGCTGATGTAACGCAGCGGTCTGCCGTGCCGTTTGGACAGCAGGAGCTTATGGTTGTCGACCTTCACGAGGGAGGCCTTGATCTTGTGGGTCGCTCCCTTCTTGAGGGTGACCTTTTTCTTCGCCAGCTTGACCGACTTCACATTGGTGAAGAAGAACGATCCGTTGGAAGAGATGGCGTGAGCCGTGTTGCTCGTCTTGACGTAGGTCTTCTTGCCGTCCTTCATGACGAAGGCTCTGACCACCGACTTGTAATCCTGTCTCTTACCCACCTTGGTGGTTCTCCACTTATTTGTCTCGTTGCCCTTGATGGTCTTGACCAGCTTCATGTGGATCTTCTTGTCCGACTTGTCGCAGTGGGACAGGAACAGGTCGTATCCATCGACGTCATTCAGCAGGGTCCACTTCATGTTCATGCGTTCCTGTCCGGATGCCGTCATGGTCAGGATGAGGACGCCGCGCTTCACCTTGGACTGCGGTGCGGGTACGGATTGCGGGATCTCCTTCCACTGCGCGTGGAGGGTGGTGTTCTCCTCGATCTTGATGGTCGCTCCATCCGCGATGATCTCATCGGAGCCATCCTTCTTCCAGCCGGCAAACTCATAGCCCTCTCTGGTGAATGCACACGGATTGAGAGTCACATTTCCGTTTTCGTCAGCGGTCTGGGGATCCATCTGTCCTTCACCGCCGTTTGCGTCAAAGGCAACTGCTGACTTCTCCGGTTCAGGCTGCTGTTCCGCTTCCCACTGGGCGTAGAGGGTGGTGTCCTCCGTGATCTCGATGATTATTTCGTTCGGGAGGATCTCCTTAGAATCAGCCTTCTTCCAACCAATGAACGTGAAGCCCTCCTTGGTGAATGCGCAAGGAGCGAGGACCACAACACCGCTTTCGTCTGCAGTCTGGGGATCCATCTGTCCCTCACCGCCGTTTGCATCGAAGAAGACCCTGGGCGGCGCAGGTTCGGGCGTAGGTTCAGGCGTAGGTTCGGGCGTAGGCGTAGGTTCGGGCGCAGGCGCAGGTCCAGGTGCTGGTGCGGGTGCGGGCTGCGGTACGTCTTCCCACTGCGCGTACATGGTGATCACATCGCCGTTCTTTTCGGAAAGCTTCGTCACCTTCTGCGTGTCGCTATAGGCATCACCGCTTCCGTCAGGCTTTGTGTTCCAGCCTTTGAACGTGGCGTTGTCCTTGATGAATTCGTTGGCGTTCAGCCCCTTGCTTTCGGTGTAGCGCAGTTCCATATCCTGCATCGTTCCGCTTCCGTCGTTAGGATCGAAGGTGATCTTGTAGGCGTTCTCATCGTACTTCGCCACAAGGTGCGTGTTACCGTTGATGGGCGTATCGAATTCAAAGGCTGTATCCTCGGCTACTCCATCGACCGCCTTGAACCATCCGGCAAAGGTGTATCCGGTCACCGCAGGATCCTTCTCAGGCTTCACTGCCTTTGCGCCGTCCGCGACGAGTTGCTCGGGCGCCTCATAGTCGCCCTCGCCCTCGATGCCCTTCTCTTCATCACGGTCATCGAAGTCTACCACCCACTTCCACTGGGCATAGAGCGTTACCTCCGTTTCATCGCCAAACTCATCGGTGAAGACGACTTCCTCGCCGCCGTCATACGACTTGTCTCCGGATCCGTCCTGCTTGTTGTTCCAGCCGGTGAACGTCATTCCGTTGTTGCTGAAGGTGAGTTCATCGTACTTGCTGATGGTGATCTTGCCGTCAGCATCCGGCTCGACCCTGGACTTGACCTGGTCCTCCTGATCCTCCGTCTTGCCGCCGTTCCCGTCATAGATCATGTTAATGTCTTTGACCAGGAAGTGCATGGTTTCGCCGCTCACCTTCTCGGTGGTCTGGCTCATGTGATAGCCTTCCGGAAGGATAATGTTCTCAATGCCGGCGAGGATGCTACCGGCTGTATTGGTGTCAGTCGCGTATCTTCCATTTCCTTTCACGGTGTCGAGGCCCGGTTCGAGACGGGTCTTCTTGTCCGAATTGTCGATCTTGATCGCACTGCCCACACCTTCGTAGATGCCGTTTCCAGTGATCACGTCAATGGTTCCGTACTCGTCGGCTTCTTCACCCTTCGTGGATTCGACGGCGGGACCGTCTGTTCCGATCACCTTGACGGGGCCAGTGATGGATTCGATCGCGCCGTAGTTGAGCAGACCGGTGGAGCCGCTGATGTCGCAGCCGGTGATAGTACCGATGGTCGCCGGGCCCACATCTTCGTAATCTCCGTAAACCCAGGAACCTGTTTCATTCTGATACGGCTCCTTCTGCTTACGTACGCGGTCATTCAGGATGCCCTGCTCGCTTCCCGAGTAGATTCCCCCGGTGATCTTGCCGATGGTGGCAAAATTGGTGATGGCAACCTTGCCTCCGGAGATCGTTGTGTCTCCCTTGATCTCACCGATCTCAGCATTGCTCAATGTGCCGTATTCGACACCAACCAGCAGTGTCTTCGCCGTAATGCTTTCGATGGTATCGATCTTTGTCCCATTCACATCGATGTCAGCGAAGGTACCGCCTGTGATGCTTCCAATGCTGTTCGGTTTCTCCTCGAAACGGGCATCCATGGACGTGTTACCCGTTACTGTGACGTCCTTCATCATCGGGATCGTTGTGTTGCCGCCGACAAGGATCTCCGAATATTCTCCGCCTTCGATGATGTCGATCAGCGTATCCTTCTCAGCGCTAGGAGCGAGGACCTGCACGGACAGACCGCCTCTGCCTGCGGGGCCGGATGCGGTGACGTTCTCCAGCTTAGTGAAATGATTTCCTCCG
>CACXCQ010000181.1 GCA_902766185.1 uncultured Eubacteriales bacterium | reverse complement strand
TCCTACAATAGAATCTGATCATAGAAGAGGCTGCTGCCTGACAATGCGTCGGGCAACAGCCTTTTTTCTATGCGCAAAGGCAGGAGAAGGGGGTACTGTCCCGCGGACAGGCGCAGGGCTGCGGAGGCATCGAAAACCGGCTTCTGTCCGGGCATCGAAAAAGGGCCGCTGCCCAGACTTTTGATCGTCTGGGGCAGCGGCCCTTCGTAAGCGCAGACTTGGGTTTTATTCGCCTCCGTCATCCGGTTCCGGTTCAGGTTCCGGATCCGTTGGCGGTGGTGGCGGCGGTGCCTCTGTCGTCGGCGGCGAAGTGGTCGTCGTTTCCGTCGGCGCCTTGGTCGTCGGTGCCTTGGTGGTAGTGGACTTGGTCACCTTGGATTCTGAGGACTTCTTGTCCTTATCCTCATCGTCACCGCGTTTGACTCTGGAATACGTTCCTTCGGTATAATACTCTCCGTTGATCCGCTGGACGGTATCTGGCTTTTCGGAGAAGGATTCGGTATCAAGAGGTTCGCAGACCCTTGACATGATGGCGGACCAGAATCTAGCCGCTGCGCCGGACATCTCGTAGAGTTTGATGTTAACGTCATTGCCTTCCCACAGGGCCATGGTGTACTGCGGGGTGAAGCCGGCGAACCAGATGTCGTACTGATCACTGGTGGTACCGGTCTTGCCGCCAACCGGCTGATTGGGGATCGCTGCGCTGGAACCAATACCCTGCGTAACGACGGAATGAAGGATGTCGGTCATGATCCAGGCAACGCCTTCATCGTAGACGCGCTCGGACTTGGCCTTTTTCTTCATGATCACTTCATCCCGGCTGTTCAGGACCTTCGTGTAGAAGATCGGCGTCTTGTAGGACCCTCCGTTGGGGAAGGTGGCGTAGGCCGCTGTCAGCTCCAGAGGAGTGATGCCGTTGGTCAGTCCGCCCAGGGCCAGAGCCGCCGGGTTCATATCGCTGACTGCGCCTTCCTCATCCAGAGTCGTGATACCGTTCTTCTTCAGCATCTTCACCGACCAGTCGGCGCCGATCTTCTGGAATACCTTGACGGCAACTACGTTGACGGACTGCTGTACAGCCCGGCGCAAGGTGATCTTGCCGGAATATCCGCCGCCGCTGTTCTTCGGCCACTGCTTGCCGTTGACGTACATCGGCTTGTCGTTGATGATGCTTCCTGCGGTGATGTAATTGCCCCAGCTGCTTCCGTCTTTGCTGCTGAGCTTCATGGTCTTGCCGTCAGCTTCCTTTTCGAAGCTGAGCTGAAGGGCAGGGCCGTATACGCCGATGGGCTTGATGGAGGATCCGGGCTGACGCGGGTGGATGGCACGGTTATAAAGCTGCTTGCCGGTAGCTCCGCGGCCGCCGATCATTCCCTTGACCTGTCCGGTCTTGTTCTCCATGATGACCGCGGCAGCCTGAGGCTGGCGGATCTTCTGCTTGAGGGTGTACCGCTCGTCATTGACGATCAGGTTATCTCCATCCTTGGTGAAGTAATCCGGGTTCTCCTGGAAGAAGGTGCCGGAGATCACGCAGTTGCCGTCCTCGTCCAGTGTCTTCACCGGATTGCCGGCGGAATCGAACTGCGGGATGGACAGGGCGCCGCTTTCGATGAAGTAGAAGACACCGTCCTCATTCACGTACATGCTCTTGAATTCGATGCTGACATCCGCAGCGCCGTTGTTTTCGATCTCGTAGAGATTCAGGCGCTTTCCGGACTTGATGGTGATGCCGCCGTCGTCGTTGGTCTTGTATTCGTCCGACTTCAGCACGAACCTGTCTTTGCTGTCAAAGTATTCATCGTAGGACTGAAGCAGTACCGCGCCGGTGTCGGAATTGATCAGGTCGCCCTCCGCGTTGGTGCTGACGTAAGCGATGGAGGTGTAGTTCTCGCTCTGCTCAAATTCGTCATCCAGGATGTTCTGGATCCGGGAATCCATGGTGGTGTAGATCTTCAGCCCGCTGGAATAGATCATGTTCTGGGCTTCCGTCTCCGTTACGCCGTATTCCTCGACGATATCCTGCTGCAGCTGGCTGACGGCATAATCGGTGAAGTAAGAGGACTTCTCATTACCTGCGTCACCGAGGTTGATGCGCTTCTTCAGATTCTGCTTCATCGCCTTATCATGCTTCTTCTGGGAGATGTATCCCTGCTCAAGCATGTTGTCGATGACCATGTTCCGCCGGCTTTCCGAGGCCTCTCCATTGTACAGATAGTTGATGGAAGGGGTCTTCTTGATGATGGGCAGGTCGGTGATGGTCTTGTAGTAATCGGCGATCACCAGCGCGTTCAGGTCAGGAGACTGGGGGATGGCCGCGAGGGAGGCACATTCCAGAAGTTTAAGCTTTTCAACAGGCTTGTTGAAATAGGACTGGGCTGCCGCCTCAACACCATAACTGTTGAATCCCAGATAGATGGTATTCAGGTAGGCCTCCATGATCTTTTCTTTGCTGAGGTTCTTCTCCAGTATTATAGTAATGTACATTTCGGTGAGCTTACGGCCCATGGTACGCTCACTCTTGATATCGGCCAGATAAAAGTTTCGGGCGAGCTGCTGGCTGATGGTACTCGTACCGCTGATGCCGCCGCCGCCAAAAACACTGTCTCTGATGGCGCCCACCATACGGATGAAGTTGAAACCGTGGTGGGTCCAGAATTTCTGGTCCTCGATGGATACGATGGCGTTGACCATGTTCTCCGGGATCTGGTCGTATTCGACGATGGTACGGTTGCCACCATCAAAATACAGAGCATCTATCTCATTGCCCTTGGAGTCATATACAATGGAACGCTGTTTGATCTGGGAATAGATATTGTCCGTTTCGATGTTCGGCGCCTTGAGGAAAACGATGCCGACAAGAATGCCCACGCCGAGCACCATCATGGTGCAGAGGATGAGGGCAAAGCTCAGGATCGACTTGCCCAGGGTAAGGTTCCTGGGTGGTTTCCTGGGTTTGCCGGCGCGGCTGGTGCGCCGGGGAGAAGCGCCGTTCTTGCGGCTTCTGCCGGCGGCCACAGCCATACCTGCAGCAATACCGCCGCTGCGCTTCGTGGAAGTTCCGCTGACGTGGCGACGTCCGGAAGAGGAAGCGCCAGCCTTTGCGGTTCCATAATAGAATTCGGTGTTGTTCTCCGCGTTGATGCGTGAGGTGGTGCCGCTTTTGCTGCCCGCAGCTGCCGCCGCGCCAGCAACGGCGCCTTTTGCGGAATCCGAAGCCTTTTCGTCAGCCTTTGCGCGGGCAGTCTGTTCTGCCGCAGGCTTTTCGGGAGCCGGTTCCTTCTCAGGGATCTGTTCAGCGGCACGCTTTTCTGCGTCCGCCGCCCGGTTTGCCGCTCTTGTAATGCGGGAGGAAACATCCTCGGCGGAATCGCTGCGGGGCGATGGATCCGCGTCTTTTGTTTCCTTGTGTTTATCAAACTGAGCGAAGAACTCATCGATGGTGTTCGTTTTATCTGACAAAATCCTGTCCTCCGTTTTTTCCTTAATGCATATATATAATTGCATTATACCATATTTGATGGCGAAATGGTGAAGGTTATATGAAATCAAACGCTTGACAATATATGGTAAACAGCGATAGAATCAGGACAATGTAAATATATGGAAATGCCGGAACAGAAGCGTTGTAGTTATAACGATAATGACCAGAAGACCTTTACTGTACATCACCATATCTTTCGCCGCAGCCATGCTCGTCCGCCAGGCGTTCGGCTGGAGCATCTCCGTGATCATATGCTGTATTTTGCTGTGTGCCTGGCGCATTGGAGGACGAAACCTCTTGATGGGACTTCTGTGCGTTTCGTTCATGGCAGGGCTTGTGCATCTGGCGATCTGCGAGCAAAGGCTGGACAGCGCGCCCGTTTCGCAGTGTGAGGGGAAGGATGCTGTTCTCGTTGCGGAGGTGAAAGAGGTCAGCGAATACCGGGATTCCCGGGATCGGGACAGGGTCCGGATCGAGGCGGAGGTCCTGCGCATCGGGGAGAAGCCCGTAAGAAGCAGCCGGCTGATGATCACCTGCGGCGGAGAAGCGCTTGCGGAGAAAGGTGCGCCCTCGGCGAACGACCAGCCTTTGGTGACGGCGCTTCCGCCAGGGAGTCTGATCCGCGCTGCCGGCGTGCCCGAAAAACCGGAACAGCGCCGCAACCCCGGGTGCTTCGACTACCGGCAGTACCTGAAGAGCATGGGCATCACCATGATGCTGAGAGCCGACAGCCTCGCAGTCCTCCGCTCAGGAGAGGAGCATCTTCCCGGGAAGCTGTTTCTTCTGCGGGAGCATTACCTGCAGCGTCTTGCGGACGGAGAGGGGGAGCAGACCGCGACTTTGATCCGGGCCATGCTCTTCGGGGACAAGAGTCGTCTGGACGACGGGATCCAGGAACTCTTCCAAAGGAATGGAACGGCTCACATCCTTGCGGTCAGCGGCCTTCATGTCGGGATGCTGTACGCTGCGCTCACCGGGCTATGGAACATCCTGACCGGGCTGCTTCCGTCACTTACCGGCGGTCACCGTGGAAGAAGGTTCTTCCTGCTGACCGCCTTGTTCTTCGCCGGGTATGTCTTCCTTTCCGGGTATGCGCCATCCGTGGTCAGGGCTTCCGTCATGGTCCTGCTCCACGCCTTCGCCCAGATGACCGGCAGGCGGTACGACCTCAGCTGCGCAGCCTTCGCTGTGGGGCTCATCTCCATGATCAAAAATCCGTTCATCATCTGGCACCCGGGGTTTCAGCTGAGTTTTCTCGCCATCCTGACCCTGGGGCTGATCACGCCCTATGTGCACCGGTTCATCAGCGGAGCGATAGCCGGGAGCATCGCCATACAGATCGGTCTTGGTCCATACATGGTCTGGCAGTTCAACACGCTGCCGCTTATCGCGGTGTTCATCAACATTCCTGTGATCTTTCTCGCCGGGTTTATCGTTCCGCTGGGCATGGCTGCCATGATCCTTCCCGGCGGCGGGCTTTTGCTCGATCACGTGACGGCCTGCCTTTGCTGGATCATGCTCCGGCTAAATGAACTGTGCTGCATAGAGAATGTCACGTCTCTGACGGTGGCCAGCCCGCCGGTTTCGCTTATTGCGGCATTCTACCTCGGCCTGCTTGTATTCGCGTCGGAAGAGAGCCGCCTGAAGCTCTGGCTGAGGCGGGACGTGACGGGGCGGATAAAGAAGAGGGTGGTCCTGCTGACCCTCGCGGCGATGCTGGCGATCTGCCTGCCTTTTGGCGCGGCAATGGGAGACGGGTTCCGCAGGATGGACCTGGTTTTTGTGGATGTGGGGCAGGGGGACTGCATGCACATCCGCAGCGGTGGGCGAAATTACCTGATCGACGGCGGCGGGAGCACGGACTTCGAGGTGGGGAACAAGACTCTGAAACCCTATCTGCTGAAGAACGGGGTGCGCCGGATCGATGGGGCTTTCGTCACGCACCTTCACACAGATCATTATAAGGGGATCTGCGAACTGGCAAAGGCAGGCATGGTCCACCGGCTGTACGTCTATGAAGCGAACCGGCTGAAGATCGATCAGATCTGTGAAGAGACCGAACTGGCTGCTGAGGCGGTGGTGTTTCTGCGGCGGGGCCAGCGGGTGCGCCTTCCGTCCGGCGGTTTCCGGGACGGCAGTTTCCGGGGCGGTGGTTTCCGGGGCGGAAGCGGAAGAGCAGATGAGGACGATGCGAACAGCGTGACTGTCCTCTGGCCGCCGGCGAAGACGGATGCGGAGTACGAAGAGATGATTGCCGACGAGGAAGATGAGAACGCATCGAGCCTTATCCTTCGGGTGAACATCGGCGGCGTCAGCCTGCTGGCCACTGGCGACCTCGGGGAAGATGGGGAACGGGAACTGCTGCAGGAATATGACCGGGACGGAGCGCAGGAACCGCCTGCGCTGCATACGGATATCCTGAAGGTGGGCCATCACGGGTCGAAGACCAGCTCTTCGGAGGAGTTTCTGGATGCTGTCCGGCCATCCCTTGCCGTGATCCAGGTGGGGGAGAACAATATGTACGGCCATCCCACGCCGGAAGTTCTGGAACGACTGGCTGAACGCGATATCCCGGTGCTGAGAAACGACCAGCAGGGAGCAGTAGGGCTGACTTTACGACGCAGCCGGATACTTGAGATACGGACCGTCCTCTGCGCAACACCATACAGCTCTGATCTCAGCTTCGACGTTTTTGCCCGCGAAATGCGACCAAAAAACGCTATAACCATTGAATTTAAACATCGCTTGGTTACCACCATCACGGACGCCGGGTCTCTCGGATAGTGATTTCAGACGTCGATTGAACATATTTACCAGCGAGCTTCCTGTCATAATGTGAATCCATCCGATAAAGACGATCAATTACATCGAACGACCGAAAAGCGTAATCAGATTATCTACAACGTGCGACCAACGCCTCTCTATTTTCAACGTTTAGCGGCATTCTTGGTTACATTTCGCTCCCAAAAATGCATTGGTGGGAGCCATCGGAGACGGAGGCGCACCCAAGACCGAAGAAGCGAAGATGCTTCAGGCTTGTAAGGAAGAGTTTGAGAAAGCCTATAAGGAGATGGGTGAGGCAAAAGCAGAAGCGGGTGCTCCTAAATATGCGAAAAGCAAATACGGAGCAGAAGTCCCAAGTGTGCGGGGTGCAGACGAAAAGAGGGCAATCAATAATGCAATCCGAAATCCTGAGGTGTATAATAAAGCCGGATGGACACTTGCAAACGATGTTCTTTCATACAAGGAATATGGTGAATTCTATTCGCTGAATCGTGGAACTCAGTTAAGGGATTATGAATTCAATAAGGGCAAAGGTGTCGTTCATGCATCCTCAAAGGGATTTGAAGAAACATCTGATGGTCTGTATATGATCCCTGTGGGCGACGAGCAGGGAATAAAAAATGTTCTTGTGTTTACCGATGCGGGAGAATCGCCTACTATACATGAAGTCGTCAGGATAAGCAAGGACATTGGCGACAGATATGATATTGAAACAGATATTTCAGATGTAAGGAGGGCTATATATGGCTTCGAGAAAAAAGGATATTCGCAATGGAACCAAATTGTTGAATCTGTTTTCGGACGGGATTCTTTCATACGAACAACTCGAAACAGCGTCCCGGATTATCGGGCGAGAAAGACAGCAATACTCCAGCAGGGAGCAACAGGACGAGGCGGCGGAAGCCAAAGCCCTGGAGTTGGTAACGGCTCTCAAACAATGCCGAACGGAGGAAGAAAAGGAAGCCGTTCT
>CACXCQ010000180.1 GCA_902766185.1 uncultured Eubacteriales bacterium | reverse complement strand
CCTCATCTCCTCCGTCGGCTCCAGCAGATCCGGCACCATGAACACGGTTCCGCCGGCTTTGCGGGCCGCACGCACGCCGTTGTACGAGTCCTCGATGATATAGCAACCGGCGGCATCCACGTTCAGCTCCTCCGCCGCCCGCAGGAAAACGTCCGGCTGCGGCTTGCTGTTTTTCACCATGTCCCCTCCGATGATCACATCGAAGTAATCGATGAGCCCGGCGTCCCGCATCTCCATGGTGATGATGTCCAGCCGGGTGGATGAGGCGAGGGCGATCCTCGCGCCCTGCTCCTTCAGGTAGCGCAGCAGCTCCGCGGCCCCCTCTTTCAAAGGCAGGCCTGCCTTTGCGTAGCGCTCCATGAAGATCCGGCCGGTCTCCTGGTGGAACTCCTCGAGCGGCGCGTCCTCGCCGTAAAACGCCCGCAGCCGTTTCTCCGTCTCCGGCTCCGTCAGGCCGATGCACTGGCGGGCGACCTCCTCCATACGCGCGAGGCCGACCTTCTCCGCCGCCGGCACGCAGCACTCCAGATAGAACCGCTCGGTGTCGAAAATGACGCCGTCCATATCGAAGATGACATGCATTTCCGGAAAGATCTCTGCCCCGGCCCTTCGCATATCCTCCAGATTCGTCCTCTGGATCTCACCCGTCTGCGATGATGTGCACCGCGCGAGCACGATGGTCCTGTAGTCGTAGGCGATGGCATCGTAGCAGGTGGTGCGGATGCAGTTGGGCGTCGTCGTTCCGGCGAGGAGCACGGTGTCGATCCCACTTCTCTTCAGGACATCGTTGAGGCCGGTTTCGAAGAAAGCGCTCCACCGCGGCTTGACGATCACCATCTCGTCCTCCGTTCTGATGAGGCCCTCCGGTTCCTCTACGCTGTTGATGCCCGTCGAACCGGGCGCCAGAACGCCGGTCACGCCGGCGCGCTCAAGCTGCCTGCGCCTTGGGATCTCCATATCGCTGCCGTCCTCACGGTATTCCCGCTTGATCCAGATGACCTTGATGCCGAGCCTGCGGGCGTCCTTCAGGGCAGCGGCGCACGCCGGCACCGTGTCCTTCGCGCCTTTGACGCAAAGCGCCGCCCCCGGCTCCACAAAGGCCTTCTGCATGTCGATGATCAGGAGCGCCGTCTTCGCCGGATCAAGATTGTCGATGTTTTCAAATGGTGTTCCGTACAAACGCAAAACTACACTGCCTTTCCCATCTCATATGCCTTCTGCATCGCGGGGCTGTCCTTCACATCGCCGGGATCCCCCGCGCCGAGGCCGAACACATATCCGCCTTCACCGTTGCCTCCCGCGCGGAAGCAGCAGTGGAATTTCCGGAAGGTGTCCAGCATGGTCTCGGTGTATTTTTCCTCACCCGCGTGGCAGGCACTGACCAGATAGAACGTCTTGTTCTGCAGGTGCGGCGACTTGGCGTAGAACCGGTCCAGCACCGTCTTCATCTGGGAAGACCAGGTGTAGTAGTAGATCGGCGAGCCGAGCACGATGGCGTCCGCCGCCTCGATCAGCCCGTAGATTTCCTGCATGTCGTCCTGCTGGATGCAGGTCCCGCCGTTTCTGCGGCACGCGCCGCAGGCCACGCAACCGTTGATGTCCTTCTCCCGGATCAGGATCGTGTCGACTTCATGCCCCGCTTCCTTCGCGCCCCGGGCGAACTCCCCGCAAAGGATCTCCGTATTGCCCATTTTTCGCGGGCTTCCCATCAGGATCAAAACTTTTTTGCTCATCTTGTTGTCCTCCTTTTACTCGTTGTCTCCCTTTCTGCTGTACGCCGAAAACAGCTCGTGGATGATCTTCAGCGCTGCCCAGGAGGTGATGTTGTTCACGTCCAGATCCGGCGCGACTTCGACGATGTCCATCGCCCGGACGGGAAGATTCCCGATGATCCACCGGAACAGTCTGATCAGCTGCATCGCCGTCACGCCGCCCATGACCGGCGTTCCCGTTCCCGGCGCAAAGGCAGGGTCGAGCCCGTCGATATCAATGGTGAGGTAGATCCCGTCGTAACCTTTGAAGTGCTGCTCCAGCCTTTGCAGGACGTACTCGATCCCCTTCTCGTGGACGTCCATAGCGGTGACGGTGGTGATCCCGGGGTTCCGTTTGATCAGCTCCAGTTCATCCAGCTCCGCCACGCGGACGCCGATGAAGAAGAGGTCCTCGGGCTGGACGATGCCGTTCTCCAGCGCCCTCGCCTCCGTACAGGCGTGGGACCACTTGTGGCCGTCGTACTCATCGCAAAGATCGTAATGCGCATCGAAATGGATGATGCCGATCTTCGGCGGGGCCACACACTTCCAGGTCGCTCTGTAGTAATCGGCAAAAGCCTTGTGCAGCGGGATCGTGACCGAATGATCCCCGCCGAGAAACAGGCAGAAATTCCCCGTGCTCATCAGCCGGAAAGCTTCCTTCTCCACAGCCGCGTAATACCTGTCCCACTGCAGGTCCGGATGCATGTCTCCCGCATCGTAAAGCAGGCCTTCCTTTATCGGGATCCACTCGTCCGTCGTGTCGGACAGATCGACGGAGAGCTCGCGGATCGTCTGCGGCGCCTTGGCCGCGCCCTTGCTCAGACTGACCGCCCCGTCGAAGGGGATGCCCAGGATGCAGATCTCTGCGTCCTCGATATCGTCCGCCGCCCAGCGCAGCCACGAGCATTCTTCAAAACGTGAATTGTCCAGCATTGTGTCCTCCTGTTTTGTCGCTTTTGCGGAAGTTAGTACGGCTGGCCCTCGTAACCGTCGGGCTCCTGCAGCTGCATCATCTGCCTTTGCGCTTCCTCCATCTGCTCTCTGTAATACTCCTCCATGGCCTGGGATTTCTGGAGATATTCCAGATACTCAGGCGTCGGGTTGCCGTTTTCATCGATGGCGTTCTCCGGTGCGGATGGGGTTGCGGGTTCCGTGGCGGACTGGTCTGCGGCGCTCTGGTCTGCGGCGCTCTGACCGGCGGCGCCCTGGTCTGCCGGTTCCGTGGCGGCCGGCGCGGTCGTGTTCGCCGCGTCCGTCTTTTTCCCGTCGTCCGGACCCATGAGGAAAAAGGCGACCGCGATCATGATAATCACGAGGATGATCCAGCCCAGACTATTGTCTCCGGCTCTGCGCCAATCCTCTGCTTCCTTTTTCATCGAGTTTGCGTCGCCGCCTAAAGCCATTTCACTCGCCCCTGCCTTCCTGGTTTTACTTGTCTTCCCTG
>CACXCQ010000179.1 GCA_902766185.1 uncultured Eubacteriales bacterium | reverse complement strand
GATGTGGGTGATCTGCTCCCGCACGCCGCAGAGATCGAACAGCCTCGGCTCCGGCCGCGAGCAGGAAGAATACCCGATGACCTCCGCTCCCGCGTTGACCAGCATCACCGACAGCCATGAACCCTTGAAGCCGGTGTGTCCCGTCAGCAAAACCTTTTTTCCTTTGTAAAATCCCAGATCAAAATCCATCGTTCTTCTTCATCCTCCGCTCCTGCTATTATACACGAATCCGTCCCCGGAATGTACCGGAAACTGCGGCGATACCTGCCCTTGCGACAGCGTGTGTCCCATTGGCCAGGCCATTTCCATGGTCGGCGGCAAGTGGAAGCTCCGGCCGATCCTGCACCGGCTTGCCTACTGGGCGCAGGGGACGGAATTTGACGGGGACGAAAAAAATCGCGGGCGTGATCAACACCCGCGACTGATGCGCTCTGATTCAATTGACGCGAATCTAATTCATCAGCGCCATAACCTTTTCGATGTCGCCGCTCCTGATCTGCTCAGTCCCTTCGGGAGCGGTCTCTTCTTTGTCGCTGAAGATCACGTCAGCTTCCTCCGGACTGCTCACGACCTCCGTCGCCAGCATTTGCGCAAAGTCGTACAGATTGATGACCTCCGTGACGTGCATGTAATCCAGAAGGAAGTCCATCCGCGTCTGCCCCGCCACGGCAGCGCCGCTGTCCCGCGATACGTTCAGCCAGACGAACTCCTTCTTATCCAGATCGACGCCGAACAGATACGCGAAGCGGCTGTCGCAGGTGACCCGGAACGAAGAGCTGACCGTCTTGGGCTCGAACACCTCGCCGGAATCGATCTTGTCGCGGAGCATGTATCCGGCGGTGCAGAAGCATTTGCTGAACCGGGAGTAGCTGTACACGTTATCGCAGAACACCAGATACTCCGCGTCCGGATAGAGCTCCCTGAATTCCTCCAGGTCGACATCGAAATACTCCGATCCCCCATCGTATCCTGCGGTCTGGTCCCCGGAGTACACAATGGCCTCCGACTGGCGCGAAGCCATGCTTCTCCACGAGAACTCCTCCTGGCTGCCGTCCCTGGAGATGGCGAGCACGCTCAGGTCGATATCATCCACCTTCTCCCAGTAAGTGAACGCGCGGATCTTCTTGCCTTCGGGCATGGGAAGCCGGGTACCCTTGGGCAGAACGCCGACTCCGCCCATGGTCGTGTTTTCCTGCAAAGGCAGGGCGGTCCGCTTCATGTCCGCATCGATATATACCTTGCCCAGGGTCCCCTTGCAGACTTCGCGCAGATTCTCCTGCAGCCGCTCACAGATCACGGGGATGAGCTCCGCCGGTATGACCGACTTTCTCTTCTCCATCTCTTCCGGCGTCTCCTTGTGGACTCTCAGCTTGTTGAACTTCGTGAACTTGAAGAACCTGGCTTCTGCGCTCCGGTACGCGTTGTACTGCAGCAGCAGCTGGATCAGGACGATCTTGTTCTTCGTGTGGATGGCATTTAAGACTGTCGAAACATCCTCCTCCGTTTCGCAGCGGGAGAACAGATAGTTCAGATTCCTGAGCACCGCGGCGGAACCCTTTCCCGCCTCCAGCTCTTCGATCGCTTTTCGGATATCGCCAGCCTTCAGCGCAGCTTCAAACCGCGCGTATACCGAGCGGTTTTCCCTGCCCCTCATCGCGGCCACGAACTCCTCCGCTTTCTCATTGACCGGTCTGTAGTGGATGTGGTGGAGCAGACCCGCCCACTGCCTTTTCTTTTCGAAACAGTTGATGATATCGCATCTGCCGTTTTCGAAGATGTGATCCATCACCTTGATGATGAGCTTTCTGTCCTGGTTCTTGAGGTTCAGCTTGTTGATCTTGTACGATCCATATTTGTCGTGATTCAGCTGTTCGACCAGCCTGATCACATCGGATAATGTGAGAAAAGACGCGAACCTGGTTTTGCGGGTATCCAGCAGAAGCCGGATCACCGTATCCTTGCACGCGCACTGCGTGACTTCATATCCATAGTCGCTCTCGATGTAATCATGAACGAGGCGGTACTGGCTGTCGCTGAGCGGCCGGGAGCTGCACATGAAGGAATCGACACTGTCCGCAAGGAACTGCTCGGCTTCCTTCTCCGGGATGATCTTATACGGTTTCGGGATGACTAACTCGCCGAAGATCTTCCGTTTGATCTCGCCCTCGAAGATCGAGTGCCCCGGTTCGTTGAACCATCCCCACCCGTACGTTACGGTATAGTGGATCAGCTGATCCAGGAAAAGCTGGTCTCTGGACATCTCAAGGACGCTGCCCGGAAAACCCTCATAAAAAGGCCTCGGCACATTACGGCCGAGGTTTCTGGACGCGACGCGGATCATGTCGGGCTCCGCGTGTTCATACCCGGAAACGATCTCGATGCCGAACAGCTGTGCCAGCGATACGACTGTCTCCGCCTGATATTTCGTTTCCTCCTCTTCGTATACGAAGTATCCCCTCGTGAATAAGTAGTCCTTAAAAACCTGGTCCATCTCGTCCCTTTCCTTTGACATACGATGGCTGAAAAATCGCAGAACTGGATCACAGTAGGTTGGTATTGGAATAAGTTCTGCTAGCTAGCCTTGTACCGTATGTATGTGGATCGCAATGCTCAGATTAACTGTCTGTTGCCTTACGGCGAAATAAGCATTGCTAGCTACTGCTTTTATAATACCACAAACTATTCGTTTTTTATCATGTTACTTCAACTCAAGTTCTGCATTTCCGCTGCCCAGCAGTTCTGCCAATTCTTCAGCGGAAAGCCCGCTGATTGTTCCCAGCTTAGTATAAGACCAGGAATTTGATCCGTAGAAGATGACGATCTGATTGCCGTTGTACAGAACGATGTCTCCCGGCTGTGTCGTCATCTGGCTGTCGTTTCTGGCGATGGTCCTTCCAATGGGGCCGACCTGCTCGAAGCCGCCATACATCGACATGCTGATCCTGAGCGGCTCTGCTTTCGCGATCTCCCGCAGTTCTTTCACAGAAGCGTTGTCTTCCCAGACGACGGATATATCCTTCCCGTTGACGCTTGCCTTCATCGTTTCTTCCTGTGGTTCCTCCGCCGGTCCGGACGGGACGGGAGCAGTGGTCTGCTCAGGGTTCTTCAGCTTGAAGCTGACCTTTACTTTTTTCTTCTTTATAGCCTTGTCCAGCTTTCCGGCGTTCGTGATCTTTCCGATCTTCGTATAGGAATAGGAAGTCCTGAAGGTTTTGTAGAAGATCACGATGCAGTCAGATCCGTAGAGCATGATGTCCCCTTTGTGAACCTTCTTCACTTTTTTCGACTTCCTGGGGAGATCATAATCGACATACTTGTAGATCTCATTGCCATTCAGCTTCGTCATCTTGTATGTCGCTGGCAAATGGGTCATAAAGGCCTTTGCGGTTCTATTGTTATAGATCTCCGCATTGAACTTCTTGCCGTTTACGGTTATCGTCGCTTTGGTCTTTGTAGCCGCTGCAGTCTCCTGTGGATATGCAAAGGCTGCTGTTACGGACAGGAGCATCATGAGTGCAACAAGTCCTGCGGTCACCTTTCGTCTCTGTGCATTCATGGTTAACGATCTCCATATTTGCTATTCGCGGTAAAGTATTCTCTGATTTCCTCCATCCGCGCGCTCAGGTTCACGCCGAAGGGACACCGGCTGTCGCAATGACCGCAGCTGACACAATCAGATGCTCCGTGCTCCAACGTCCGGTAATGCTCCGGTGCCAGAGGATCTCCTGCCTTTGCAAGATCGTAATATTTATTGATGAGGCCGATATCCAGTCCTGCCGGACAGGGCATGCAGTGATTGCAGTAGACGCATGTTCCCCTGGTATCCACCAGTTCGAAACCAGCGATAATGGAATAGTCCTTTTCTTCCTCGGGCAGGTCGTGGAACGTCAGCAGTTCTCTGACCTCCTCCGTGTTGCGTGCTCCCGGGAGCACCGAGATCACGCCTGGACGGTCCAAAGCGTACTGCAGACACTGCGCCTTGCTCAGGGCCACCTTGAAGGGCGACTGGGCCGCATCGAGAAGCTGGCCGCTGGAGAATGGCTTCATGACCGTGATTCCGATACCTTCTGCCTGGCATCTCTGGTAGACGGCAGTACGTTCGTTCATGCTCCCGTGGGCATAGTCTCCCTCGCCGCTGTCATAGGCTGCGTTGATGGAAAACATCAGCATGTCCACATCCACATCATCCAGCACAGCCTGTATCACCGACGGGGTGTGGGACGAGAGGGCGAGGTGGCGGACGACGCCTTCCTTTCGGAGGGTATAGATATATTCCAGGATCCCGTTCTCCTGGTACTTCTTCCAGTCTGAAGTTTCATCCAGACAGTGGATAAATCCGTAATCGATATAGTCAGTTTTGAGCTGGGTCAGCTGCTGATCGACGGACTGTTTCACCGTATCCAGATCCAGCGACCACCCGTAGATTCCCTTGGAATATTCCGCGCCGAAATGGATCTGATAGAACACGTCCTTTCGAACGTCTGCCAGAGCCTCTCCGAAGATCGGATAGGTGTCCCCGTGGCCCGCCGCGAGATCGAAGTAATTGATGCCTCCCTCGACCGCTGTCTGCAGCGCCCGGACGCCTTCCTCCATTCCCGCTTCAAATAGATATGCCGTTCCCATGCCGATATCGCTGATGCGATCACCGGTCTTTCGATTCGTTCTGTATTCCATGATGTTTTCTCCTATTCTATCAGCTCTCCGCCCATGGTGAGTAGGTGACCGTACATCTCAGGCCTTCTGTCCCGGAATGTGACGACCTCTTTCCGGTATGCGGCCAGCTCGTCAAGATCGAAGGTCGCCACCGCGACGCCCTCCGTCTCCGTGTCCATCTCTACGACCTTCTCTCCGATGTTGTCGCTGATGAAGGATGCTCCCCAGAAGCGTATGGCCGTTCCTGCCTTTGGTTCCTTCTCATCGCCAATGCGGTTGGAGGCGATCACCGGCGCCATGTTGGCGGCAGCATGCCCCAGCATCGTGTTCTGCCAGTGACGGTAATCCGCGTCCGCCTCATCCAATTCATCCTCCGGTACCGCAAAGGTGCCGATCGCGGTTGGGTAGAAGAGCATCTCCGCGCCCTTCAGACTCATTATCCTTGCTGCTTCCGGGAACCACTGGTCCCAGCACACGCCTACCCCTATCCGGGCATATTTCGTGTCCCAGACCTTGAAGCCGGTGTCGCCCGGGCTGAAGTAGAACTTCTCGTAATAGCCCATGTCATCGGGAATATGGGTCTTGCGGTAGTAACCAAGGATCGTTCCGTCGGCGTCGATGACGGCTACCGTATTGTAGCGGACGATCCCGGCGTCCTCGTAAAAGCTGACGGGAAGCACGACCTTGAGTTCTCTGGCAAGGCCCCTCATGTGTTCCACCATGGGGTTGTTCTTTCTTGGTCTTGCGAGGTCTACGTACTCGTAATCCTCTATCTGGGCGAAATACTGCGTTTCGAACAGCTCCTGGATCTGGATGATGTTCGCGCCTTTCGCAGCAGCCTCGCGGATCAGCCGCTCAGCCTTTGCGATATTCTCGTCACGATCCCAGCTACACGCCATCTGCGTACATGCGACAGTTACTTTTTTCATTTGATCCACCTCGCTCAATGATTCCATCTGCGTTTGATTTTTCATCGTCTTATGACTATAATCTATCTATATACTACCCGCAAACGCACATTTGATAGTAGTAATATTATACACGAAATGTTTTCAAAAAGCCGTCAGAACATTAATCACGATAACCTTTCGCTGATCTTTGTGACTACAGCTATGGGCATGATCTTTACCGAGGCCACGGGCGTGATCGCTGTCCTTATCGACGGCATCATCGCCAGTCAGTTTCTCGGCGAGGAACTCTACGCAGGCATATCACTGCTTCGGCCCTTCACCCGTATCATTCTTGTTTTTGCCGCATTTCTCGCCAGCGGATGCGTCGCCGTCTGCTCCCGACTGATCACCCAGGGAAAACGGGATGATGCCAATGGAGTATTCAATTTCACGATCCTCCTGGCGCTTGCCGCAGCTGCCGCTTTGATTCTCTTCTGCCTCCTCTTTCCTGCGATGACACTGCGCTTCTGCGGCGTCCCTCTGAGCCGGTCTCCGGAGCTGATCCCCTATATGTATGAATACCTGCACGGGTATCTCTTCGGGGTCGCTTCCCTGATCCTGATCCAGGTCGCTGCCCTGATCCTGATCCTGGATGGCGGCAGAAGGATTTTCGTGATCTCAACGATCGTCCTCTGCGTCTGTGATATCGCCGGGGATCTGCTCAATGTCTTCGTGTTTCATGGAGGCGCCTTCGGCATCGGCGTTGCCACTTCCATCGGATTCATCGTGCAAATGCTGATCCTCATCATTGCGTTGATCTGCAGAAAGGGATACTTCCATTTTTCGTTCTGCGGACTCAAATCCTCCTTCCTGAAGGCCCAGATCCGTTCAGGTATGCCGGACTTCGTGAAAAGAACAGCCGGGACACTTCGCGAGGTGGTCCTCAATTACATCAATATCGTCATCGCCGTGAGCTTCATCGCCGTCACCGTCAGAGGGATACAGGGCGATCTGGCCATGCTCCTGTTCTGTATACCTTCGGGTATGGGAAGAGCGCTGGGCACGATCAACGGCTTCTACTACAGAGCAAATGACCGCCGGGCTCTGGAGCGTCTGTACGCTTACGCTCTCTGGCTGAGTGTCCGTGTGTCTGTTGTCATCGGCATTCTGGTCTTCGTCACAGCACCGCTGCTGACCCGGCTCTACACCCATGACCCCCAGTTCATCGCCCTGACCATTTTCTCCATTCGATGGATGGCTGTGGGGCTGGTGTTCGACACGAGCATCGTCCTGCATCAGGGCTATCTGCAGAGTACTGGCAGCTGGAGATCCTCTACCGCTCTGATCTTCGGGGAGCGTCTGTTTCTTCCTGCTGCCTTTGCCTTCATTCTGGGAATGCTCTTTGGAACCAAGGGAGTACTTGCCTCCCTTGCGGTCAGCAGGATCTTCATCATTGTATCGAGTTTTCTGATCAACTGCGTCCGCTGCCGCGGCATACCGAAGACGTGGAGAGACATCATGCTCCTGCCCGAGTCCTTCGGAGGCGCCGAGACAGATAATATCTACGCCGAGATCCGGACGATGGACGACGTGGTCCGGGAAAGCAGGCGCGCTTATGATTTCTGCCTGCAGCGCTACTCGGACAAACGCGCCGCCACTTTGGCCGCTCTGTTCGTTGAGGAGATGGCGGGCAATGTGGTGAACCATGCAGAAAAAAAAGGCGATAGCTCCACATGTGTGAACTATCGCCTCTTCGCGGATCAGGGCCGGATCTGTTTCAGCATCATGGATCTGGGCGACCGGTTCGATCCCATCGCTTTCTATGAGATGTATCATACCGACTCCCTCGATAAACACGTTGGGATCCGTTTAGTCATGAATACGGCAAAGGAAGTCCTCTATTTCAACACCTACAGCAGCAATAACCTCACGATCTATCTGGAAACGGATCCGGCACATCAGGGTCGTCCGTGTCTTCCGGATCTGTCATGGGAATGATGACCGTCCTGGTCTGCTGGTCAAAGCCTGTATTGGAGAATACAGCAGTATAATCGACCTGTCCTTTCTCCTCTGCCGTGGCTTCTTTAACGACCACGGACGTCAGCTGTCCGTTTTCCTCGCTTGCCGTCTCTGTCTCTTCTTCGCTGCAATTCCTGCATTTGCGCGTTGCCGTCACAGAGCGATTGTCATCAGCCCAGTCATATACGGCTTCCGACCATGCGTGATCTGTCTTTTTGATGTCCGCAACGGTCTTGGTATCCTTATCCCTCTCGAACAGCGGATCGCTGAAAACAGGAACATAGGTGGTGGATCCGTTGTCCCTGCAGGTGGCAGGCGTCGAGACAGTACCGACTACAGCCCCCTGCTCGACCGAGGCGGTCTCCTCTTCGTGAGCCGGGTTTCCGTCTTCCTCTGCGCAGCCCTCACGCTTGCATAGATTATACGATAATTTATCTGACCTTCACATTGATCTTCTTGTATATTCCGTTGTGGGCAAGGACGTAGATCCTGCAGCTGCCCTCGGCTTTTGCTTTGATCCGGCCGGACCTGCTGACCGTCGCCACTTCTCCGTCACTGCTCAGGTACCGAAGCTTCGCCGTATGCTGCGTAGAGATCAGCTTCTTGCCTTTCTCCAGCTTCGTTACTTTGGCCTTGACCTTGAAGGTCCCGTTCTCCTTCAGGGTGACCTTCGTTTTGTTCACCGTTACATCCTTCGCGTTGGTGTGTGTATTTGAGCCGCCGGAGGAGTAAGCGTGGATCGGAGGGCTTGCCGCGATATAGGACTTCTTCCCATTCTCCATCATATATGCCTTGACATAGGCTTTATAGGCGGTCTTCGTATTCAGTCCCTTCTTCGTCCACTTGAAGGTCTTGTTGCCTTTGACCGTTTTCACCAGCTTGTATGTGTGCTTCTTCTTGCTCGTATTGCATTTCGCGAAGAAGATGTCGTAGCCGGAGGCTCCCTCCACCTTCGTCCAGGTGAACTTCATGCCTCTCTTGCCTTTGGCCTTTGCAACAGCCACAAGTGTCCTTGCCGGCTTTGCGTTCCATTTCGCGTACAGGGTGGTGTCCTCCGTGATCTTCGTGCTGAAATCGAATCGTTCCGTCAGTTCTTTGTCCGCGTACCAGTCGTCGAAGTCGTAGCCGGCCCGCTTCGGATCCTCCGGTCGCACGGCTGTCTCGCCTCTCTCCACGCTCTGAGCAGGCACTCTGCTTCCGCCCCCCGTCACAAAGGCGACCGTAAACCTGGGGATCGCTTCCCACTGGGCATACATCGTGACCACGTCACCCTCTCCGCTGGCCAGATCGATCACGGACTCCCCATCCTGGTACGCCGTGCCGCTTCCGTCCGCCTCCGTATTCCATCCCGCGAAATCGTTATGTTCACGGGTAAAGATGTTCACCGCCAGGGTGTCCCTGTGATCGAAGGTCATGTACTGATCGGGCAGCGTTCCCTCCCCGCCGTTGGCGTCATAGCGGACGATATAAACGTTGGGCGCCGCCTGGGCCGTCAGCTCCACTGCGCCGTAGACCTGAATGGTCTGCTCTGCCGCGGACGGGTCAAAATCAGGTCTTGTGCCGCTGATCGAGTAGCTGTCGAAGTGATACCCTTCCTCATCGACGACCGCGGCGATCCCGGCCTTCGCGCCGTTCGCGACCACCACGGAGCTGCCTGACGCACCGGTATCCGGGTCGGTGACGGAAACGCTCCTGACGTGCTCGCCCATCACCACAGTCACCGTTTCTGACCACAGATAAGCGGTTGCCGAAATTTCCGGGCCGCAGGAAACCCGAGCCTGCGCGTCAGCGAGTCCGTATTCCCTGCAGTTCTTCAGATGGACGATATACTCCCCGGGTGGCAGCTGCCCTCCCGTGTCCTCCGCAGGCGCGGCAGGATCGTACCTGTACCAGCCCGGTTTCTCGCTGTCCACCGTAAAACAGCCGCTGTATACCGTCCCGCTGTCCGACTGGATCATCTCAATATCATCGGGGTCGACATCGACGCCCGCACCGTCCAGAGCGACGTTCACGAGAACGCTGCCATTGCTGGTCCAGGCCGCGTACAGTTCTTTTCCGCTCAGGCTGCCGTCCTCATTGACGGTGCAGAAATT
>CACXCQ010000178.1 GCA_902766185.1 uncultured Eubacteriales bacterium | reverse complement strand
GGAGACGAAGCGGGGGATCTATCTGGAGAGCAACACAGGAAGCCCCTATATCTTCGGTCAGGACAATCTGATCAGTCCCGATCACCCGAAGGTCATGGGGATCATCGAAACGGACAACAACGCGCCGGAGCTGATGCCCGATGAGATCGACAGCACATCCCGGCAGATCGCCAAGATCGTCCTGGAGGAGGTCCCCGACGGCGCGACCCTGCAGCTGGGGCTGGGGAAGCTGTCCACCGCCATCGGCTACGACCTGAAGCTGCGGAACGATCTTGGCATCTTTTCGGAGCTGTTCAGCCAGCCCATGATGGAGCTGATGAAAAACGGAAACGTGACGAACCAGAACAAGGGCTTCATGGACGGAAAGAGCGTCTTTTCCTTCTCCGCCGGGACCCAGGAAATGTACGACTTCATGGATCACAACCCGGAGATCTACGGCGCGCCCTTCCCCTTCGTCAACGACGCCCGCAACATCGCCAAAAACAAAAGCATGATCTCCATCAACACGGCCATGGCCGTGGATCTCTACGGAGAGGTGGCCGCGGATGCCCTCGGGTACCGCCAGCAGAGCGCCGTGGGCGGCCAGCTGGATTTCGTCCGGGGCGCCCAGTGGTCCGAGGGAGGCAAGTCCATCATCGCCCTCTCCTCATCCTTCATGAAACATGGCAAGCGGCAGAGCAAGATCACCTTGCAGTTCGCGCCGGGAACGCCGGTGACCACACCCAGAGGGGACGTGCAGTATGTGGCCACGGAGTACGGCTGCGTCAACCTGAAGGCGCTGAACATGTCGGACCGCGTCCGCGCAATGATCTCTCTCGCCCACCCCGACTTCCGGGATCAGCTCACCGAAGAGGCCCGGGACTGCGGGCTCATCTGAGCCGGCGCAAGCCCCATCGCGAAGCGCACGGCCCCATCGCGAAGCGCCCCAAACGACAACAAAAAACCGGTCCATCGGACCGGTTTTGAATTGCGCATTCGCGCCTCTTTCTCTTCGCGCCTTATTCTGCCAGCGTATCCAGCCACTGCCGGCCGGCTGCGATCTGGCGGCGAACCTCCGCAGGGGCCGTTCCGCCGAAGGATCTCCTGGCGTCCACACAGGCCGGGATGCTGATGTCCCCGAGCATCTCCCTGCTGAGCCTGGGATCGATCTTCTGCAGCGTATCGTCCTCCAGCTCCTCCAGCTGGCAGCCCTGCTCCTCACAAGCCTTGACCATTCTACCCACGATATTGTGCGCCTCTCTGAAGGGCACTCCGCGGCCGGCCAGATGCTCCGCCACGTCCGTCGCATTCAGGAAACCGCGGGCAAACTGCTTTTCGATCTGGTCCATGCGGAACTCCGTCTTGTCCAGCATCTTCGCGAAGATCCGGATGCAGGCCTTCCAGGTATCCACCGCGTCATACAGACCTTCCTTATCCTCCTGAAAATCCTTATTGTACGCCAGAGGCGTTCCTTTCATCATGGTCAGCAGCTGGATCAGGTCTCCATAGACCCGTCCGCACTTGCCCCGGAGCAGCTCCGCCATATCCGGGTTCTTCTTCTGCGGCATGATGCTGGAGCCCGTGCAAAAGCTGTCGTCAATGGAGATGTAGCTGAACTCGGAGGAATTCCACCAGACGAACTCCTCAGCCCACCGGGAGATGTGCATCATACCGATGGATGCGTCGCTGAGAAACTCCAGGCAGTAATCCCGGTCGCTGACGGAATCCATGGCGTTCTCCGTGGGAGCACGGAACCCGAGAAGCTCTGTAGTCTGATGTCTGTCCGTGGGGAATGTGGTTCCGGCCAGAGCGCAGGAACCCAGAGGATTCAGATCCATCCGCTCAAGGGCATCCTGCAGGCGCTCGATGTCCCTGCGGAACATCTGGAAGTAGGCCATAAACACGAAGCCCACCGTGATGGGCTGGGCGTGCTGGATGTGGGTGAAGCCCACGGTGATCTGATCCGCGTACTCATCCGCCTTGCGCAGGATGATCTCTTCCATTTCCACAAGCTCTGCGATGATCTGCCTGATCTCCCGCTTCAGGTACAGG
>CACXCQ010000177.1 GCA_902766185.1 uncultured Eubacteriales bacterium | reverse complement strand
TAAGGCCGGGGACGGTTCAGCCGGTCGCGGAAGATGCTCAGCAGAACGAAGGACACTCCGGGAATCACGATGGCGGGTATGAGCCCGTCATTTTTGCTGAGGAAGAGCATCAGAAGAAGACCCGGGTACAGCAGGTACACCGCGATGGTAACGACCCGGTTGAACCAGATGATGTAGGATTTCATAAAGGGGGAGGCGTTCACCGCGTCCGCCATATCTCGGTAAGTCTGTTCTTTCATCAGATCAAGCTCCTGTTCAGTGTTTCAGTCTTCTGTTTCAGCCTTCGACCCGGTTCTGCCGGCCTCCCCGCAGCCAGACCGCCAGGTTGTCCGACAGGACATCGATGACCCGCTGGCGCATTTCGATCGGGGTCCAGGCGATGTGGGGGGTGATGATGCAGTTATCGAGGCCGATCAGGGGATTGTCGGAAGCCGGCGGTTCGCTGGTGAGCACATCCACCGCGGCTCCGGCCAGGTGTCCGGACTTCAGGGCGCGTGCCAGAGCAGGTTCGTCGATAAGGCCGCCCCGGGCAGTATTGATCAGCATGGCGCCGGGCTTCATTTCCCGGAGGAAGTCCTCGTTGATCATCCTGGTGTTCTGTTCCGTCAGCGGGCAGTGGAGAGAGACCACGTCGGAGGTGACCGCCGCCTGCCGGTCCCGGCTGTAGACGTTCACCGTCATGCCCAGAGCCTCGGCGATGGAAGCGACCCGTTTGCCGATGGAGCCGTACCCGATGATGCCCAGGGATCTGCCGGCCAGAAGCGTCAGAGGCTTCTTCCAGTAGCAGAAGTAGGGGGAGGTGGACCAGTCACCGGCCATGACGCTGTCGCTGTGCAGCCCCACCCGGTTGGTCAGCTCCAGTAGCAGCGCGATGGTGTGCTGGGCCACAGCTTCGGTGGAGTAGGCGGGGATGTTGGCAACGGCGATCCCAAGCTCCTTCGCCGCGGCCACATCGATGTTGTTGTAGCCGGTGGCGGTGGAGCCGATGTATTTCAGCGCGGGAGCATGCTCCAATATTTCCCTGGTGATAAAGCATTTGCTGGTCATGAGCACGTCGCAGTCACCGACTCGCTCAGGAATCTGCTCCGGAGAGGACTTCTCATGGACGATGAGTTCCTGGCAAAGGTCCTCCAGCGGTTTCCACGACAGGTCTCCGGGATTGATGGTATGTCCGTCCAGAAGGACGATTTTTCTGGCTTTCATGTTAAGTGAGTTCCTTTCTGTTTACCGCACATACGCGTACCGGTAAGTGGTGCTCCAGGGGGAGCAGTATTTCTTCCCGTCCACATTCTTATACGTTCTGATCCAGACGTAGTAGTCCTTGCCGTGCTTCAGGCCGGTGATGGTCTTCTGGGTCGTCCGGGATGAGGGCACAGTGACGATGGTCTGTTTGGCTTTTCCTGCATTCGTGAGATAGACACAGCGGAGCTGATACCCGGAGGTCTGCTCCATCTGCTCCTTCCACATAGCGTTCAGGGAGCCTTTCCCGCCGTTCAGGAAGGTGAGGGATGTCCCCCGGGGAACGATGGAAAACTTCTTCGTTACGGATCCGGTGTATTTGCCGGATCCCCGAATGACGACCGTCGCCGTTCCGACCTCCACATTGTCAAGGTATTCCACCGTGTAATCCCGGTCTCTGGTCAGATAATCCACGCCGCAGTCGGGGGTCCGGGGAGTGCCGGTGAACGTGCGGGAGGAATCCTTGAAGTCGATCATCATGGCGGCAACGCTCGCGCCTGCCTTTGGATAGAGCGTCTTCCCCTTCAGATACCGGTACATGTCGCGGAAATTCACGATGCCGTAGCCGTAGAGGGGATCCTTGCCCTTGCGGCCGCGGTCGGTGCAGGTCTTCTTCAGGATGGTGCGGAATTCGCTGACCGTGCAGCGGGGCTTCAGGGATTTGACGATGGCCGCGTAGGAGCTGACCACCGGGGCAGCCATGGAGGTGCCCTTCAGGGACCGGTACTTGTCCGATCTGCCGATCCCCAGGCCGTAGTAGTTGCCGGGGGCGGCGCAGTCGATCCGGTTGTTGTAGTCGGAGTAGCCGGTCCGCTTCCCGTTCTCATCCACGGCGCTGACACTGATCACGCACTTGTAGCTGGCGGGGTATTCGTATGTGTTGGAGCCGCGGTTCCCGGCTGCGGCGATGATCAGGATGCCGCTGTTGGCCAGCTTGCGGCACTCCTTCTCGATGCTGGAGGAATAGTTGGTTCCCGCCAGACTCATGTTCACCACCTTCGCTCCTTTTGACTTAGCATGACGAAGACCCTTGATGATGTCCGAGTCGGCGATGAGCCCCTGCTTGTTG
>CACXCQ010000176.1 GCA_902766185.1 uncultured Eubacteriales bacterium | reverse complement strand
TGAATCAGGGCGATTCTGAGGATATCTGGAGTAGTGGGCGAAGAACTCCGTCTTGTCCGGCCGGACGTAGTTGCGGGCGAACTCGATCTTTCGTCCCTTCGCGTCCAGAGTCAGATTGCTGAGTTCCATGACAGCCTGGTCGGGGCTCATGTTGATCAGCTTCGCCTTGGAGGGTTCCAGAAACAGGACCCGGAGGGTCTGGTTCGCCTCGGTGGGGCGCAGGCCGTTCCAGGTGAAGATGTCGTAGATGGAGAACAGCTCGATGTCCACGTCGCCATAGGAAGGCAGCAGTTTCTCCGGAATGTAGATCTCTTCCAGCGCTGCCGGCTCCTTCTTGATGTAGTCGATGCGTTTCGTGTACCAGACCTGATCATCTTCTTCGATATCCAGAAGCCTGGAGTAGTAGGGGCCTGCCGGCCGCAGGGCCTTGATCAGCACGCGGGTATGGGCATCGATGGAGCGCTCGTCCATGGTCTGGCGATAGCCGCCCAGCCTTTCCAGATCGCGCTCTGCCTTGGGACCGTTGACGAAGACGCCCTTCCCCTGGACGGAGCGAAGAAGCCCTTCGTATTTCAGCGCGGACAGGGCGCTGCGTACGGACAGAGGGTTCAGGTTATAGGTTTCGGCCAGCTGGGATTCCGAGGGGATGGCGGTACCGATGGGGTACTCGCCGTCCTCTATTTTATTGCGTATCACTTCGCGCAGTTGGATGTACAGCGGTGATCTGTAGTTCGCATCACTCATGCTCCGCACCTCCTTCATAGTCCCAGCGAAGGACGCTAGTCATCTCCACCGCGTCCACGCGGGCGACGGTGCGGCAGTATTCCACCACCCGGCCTTCGGGGTCTCTGGTGGTGCTGACGATCCAAAAGGCAGGAGAGTCCGTCTGGATGCCAAGGTATTCCGCCTCCTCCGCGTTGACGGATGTGATGCTGGCTTTTTCTTCGCCATGATCCAAAACCAGGCCATAGCTGTCTTCCAGAATGGCGAAGAGGGATCCCTTGACCAGATCGTGCTCCTCTAGCCCCGGTGCCAGATCACAGGGGATGAAGGCGTTCTCAATCATGAGGGGAAGCTCGCCGATGATCCGCAGACGCGAGATACGGTACAGCTTTTCACCCAGCATCCGCTGGAATCTCTGCGCAAGATGCTTGTCGCACTCCACCGTGGAGAAGGATAACAGTCTTGTTTCCGCAGTCGCGTCGTAGCCGGAGGCGTAGGTGGTAAAGCTCTCCAGGCTTTGCAGGGTCCGGACGAAGCGGGGCGCCACCATGGTGCCCCGGCCCTGAACGCTGTACAGTCTGCCGGCAGCTTCCATGGAAGCGATGGCGTTGCGCAGGGTGATGCGGTTCATGTTCCACATCTGGCTCATGTCCCGTTCTGACGGGAGTTTATCGTGTGCTTTCAGGTCGTGTTCCAGGATATGGGCCTCCAGATATTCGGTGGCCAGCTCCTTGGGCCTGGGTTTGTATGTGTCCATTTTAATCCACCTTTCGATTGGTATAGTTTTATTATATATTGGGTTGCCTGGTTTTGCAATGGATTTATTGAAGCACAAGAACGTTGAAAAATGAATTGACAATGGTATAAGATTGTACTAAACTTATTTACATAAGATAGCGATGATTATAAATATCGCCGATAATAATGGAAAACCACGAATTGAGGTGAGTGTTTTGGGGAAGACAATCGTAGCGCTGAAGGGTGTGAATAAGTGGTACGGAACCAACCATGTGGTAAAGGATCTGGATCTCGAAGTGGCAGAGGGTGAATTCCTGACGCTGCTTGGGCCGTCCGGATGCGGCAAGACCACCACTCTTCGGATGATCGCCGGCTTCGAGGACGCCAGCAGCGGACGGATCGAAGTCCAGGGTGAGGGTGTGGACGAGAAGGAGCCATACCAGAGGGACGTCAATACGGTGTTCCAGAGTTACTCGCTGTTTCCTCACATGAATGTGTTCGATAATATCGCCTACGGCCCGCGGATCAAGAAGCGGCCGAAGGATGAGATCGAACGGGATGTGGAGGAAATGCTCCGCCTGGTCCAGATGACCGGTTACGAGAAGCGAAAGCCCGATGCGCTGTCCGGCGGACAGAAGCAGCGGATCGCTATCGCCAGAGCACTGATCAACAATCCTCGGGTGCTCCTGCTGGATGAGCCTCTGGGCGCGCTGGACCTGAAGCTCCGCAAACAGATGCAGATCGAACTCAAGCGTCTGCAAAAGAAGCTTGGGATCACATTCATCTACGTGACCCACGATCAGGAGGAGGCCATGTCCATGTCCGACCGGATCGCCGTCATGAAGGACGGGATCATCCTCCAGATCGATAAGCCCACGGAGATCTACGACCGGCCCAACTGCCGCTTCGTGGCGGACTTCATCGGCGAGTCCAATATCATACCCGCCAAGGTGACGGGGACGGAAGGCGATATGCTGACCGTGGCCACGCCGGACGGAGAGATGCAGGTGAAGGGCGAAGGCTTCACGCCGGGAGAAGAGATCGACATCTCCGTGAGGACCGAGTATCTGCGCTGCAGCGCCCAGCCCGAAGGCACCCACTATCTCAAGGGACATATCCGTGACTTCACCAACATGGGAACGGTCATCAAGACCAGCGTGGTGACGGAGAGCGGTAAGGAACTGCGGATCTCCAACTTCGAACAGGATCCGGGCCTTAAAGAAGGGCAGGAGGTCTATCTGTCCTGGAGGCCGGAAAAATCCGTCCCGATCCACAGAGAAGAGAAGGGGGCGAAGGCATGACGGCAGCAAAAGGCAGAGCAAAGGGAACGAACCGCCTGCCTTTGCTGGCGCAGGCTGGACCCGTGTCCCTGTGGATGATCGTATTCGTTACGATCCCCATGCTGTTTATCATTTTCATCAGTTTCATGACGAGAGGGACCTTCGGCGGAGTGGAGTATACGCCGTCCATGGAATCTTACCAGACCATGATGGAGGTCACCTATTTTCACGTTATCGTCAAGAGCCTCGGGGTTGCGGCGGAGACCACCATCGCGTGTCTGATCGTCGGCTATCCCTTCGCGTATTACATTGCCCGCAAGCCGCCCGATGTGGCTTCGCGGCTCATCACACTTCTCATGATCCCGTTCTGGACCAATTCGCTGATGCGTCTGAACGCCTGGATGCTGATCTTCCAGACCAACGGTCCGGTGAATAACTTCATGATGAACATCCATCTGATCGACCAGCCCATCACTTTCATCTTCACCGACGGACTGGTGCTTCTGGGTTTGATCACCAACTATCTGCCCTTTGCGGTGCTCCCCATGTACTCCTCCATCGAAAAGCTGGAGAAGCCGATCCTGGAGGCTTCGGCAGACCTGGGGGCAACGCCCACCGTGACCCTGATGAAGGTCACCCTTCCGCTGACCTTCCCGGGGATCTTCTCGGCGATCATCCTGACGTTCATCCCGGCTCTGGGAACCTACGTCATCACCGACATGCTGGGCGGCGGAAAAGTCCTCTATATCGGTAATATCATCAAGAACCAGTTCGGGACGATCCGCAACTGGCCACTTGGCGCAGCCCTGTCAGTCCTGCTTTTGGCCGTGACGGCGCTGATGATCTTCCTCTATTCCAGATTCGCCAAGGTGGAAGATATGGAGGTGGTCTAGATGGCAGCGAAAGAGAAACTGAACCGGAAACAGAAGAGAGAGCGGAGACGCAAACTCCCCTGGACCATTTTCGCGGCGCTGGTGTACTCCAGCTTCTATATCCCGGTCCTGGTGATGATCCTGTTCTCCTTCAACGACGCCAAGCGAAACTATTCCTGGATGGGATTCACCACCGAGTGGTACCCGAAGCTGTTTTCCTTCGGCAACCATGACCTCTGGGAATCACTGGTCTACTCCCTGGTCATCGCTGTGCTGGCTACGGTCATCAGCGTCATCATCGGCGTTCTGGGCGGCATCGGATTGAAGAAGTATGAGTTCCGGGGAAAGAAGTTCATCAACATGATGCTCTTCGTCCCCATCGTTGTGCCGGAGATCGTCATGGCGGTATCCATGCTTCTGATCTTCATGATCGTGGGATTCAAGCTGGGACTTGGGACCATCGTCATCGGGCACTGCACCTTCTGCATTCCCTATGCGGTCATCATCATCAAAGGCAGGATCACCGGAGACAACGAGACTCTGCAGGAGGCCTCCATGGACCTTGGAGCCAACCGGGTACAGACCTTCCTGAAGGTGACGATCCCGAGCATCATGCCCGGCATCATGTCGGCGGCATTCCTGTCCTTCACTCTGTCGATCGATGACGTCATGATCTCCAACATGCTGGCAGGGGCAAGCCAGTCCACGCTGCCTGTCCTGATTTTGTCCGTGAACCGGACCGGGATCACGCCGGACATCAACGCCCTGACCACCATCATGGTCATCGTCATGCTCTTCGGCATGCTGGTGATGAACGTACTGCAGAGGATCCACAACAAGAGGGAAGCCAGGATACTGGCGGAGAGTGACGAACGGATTCGCGCTGCCCGGCTGGCAGCTGAAGAATATTGATTCCATTGGATCAGATAACGTTATCAGTCAAAAGAACGAAGAAGAAGGAGGTTGTATCTAATGAAAAAGAAGTTAATGGCATTGGTCCTCGGGCTCGCGCTGGTGTTCGCCTTCACGGCCTGCGGAAGCGATGATTCGGACTCCTCCGGAGATACCGGATCCAAGGAGCTGAACGTCTTCATGTGGAGTGACTACATCTCCGATGAGACGATCGCTGATTTCGAGAACGAATACGGAATCAAGGTCAATCTCAGTTACATGAATGACAATGCGGACTCCGTGAACAAGCTGACGGCAGGCGCCGGCGATGAGTATGATCTGATCATGACCTGCGACGCCTACATGGAATCCCTGATCAAGGGAGGTTATCTGGAGGAACTCGATCTTTCCCAGATCCCCAATTCCGAGAACATCAACAAGGCCTACTGGTCCGAAGAGAACCAGAAGTACTGCATCCCGTATCTGATGAACTACATCTATGTGGTGTACGATACGGAGAGATGCCCCATCGAGATCACCGGCTACAACGATCTGATCAAGCCGGAGATGAAGGGACAGCTGGGCTCTGTTGACGGCGCGCGGAACCTTTTCCCCATCGCCCTGATCGCTCTGGGCTATGACCCCAACTCCACCGAGGAGTCCGAGATCGCCGAGGCGTATGAGTGGCTGAAGAAGTACAACGACAACGTTGTGGCTTACGGCTCCACCGAGACCAACATCGTCAACGGAACCATCTCCGCTATGCTGACCTATGACGGAAACGCTGCGGAAGCCATGGCATCCATGGGCGACAACAACACCCTGACCGTAGCTCCCTTCAAGAAGGACCCGGTACAGCTTGGATTCGACCTGTACGTCATCCCCAAGGGCGCGCAGCACGCCGATGCGGCATACGCGTTCCTGAACTACATCTGTGATCCTGAAGTGATGGCCAAGAACCTGGTCGAGAATCCGTATTCCTGCCCCAACGATGCTGCGGTAGCCGCTGCGTCTGAGGAGTACAGAAATGGTCCGGCATTCGACTTCGATTACAAGGAAAACATCTTCTTCCAGGAAGATGTTGGCGATGCCATCAAGATCTATGACAAGTACTATCAGAAATTAAAGGTCGATACCGGCGAGTAATCGGGAGGAAATCACATTGATCAATTTCAAAGAACAAGAAATGATCGATAGCATGCGCGGCGCCCTGGCGCTGCGCACGCAGATCGAACCGCTGGTGGACAGTATCTGGGACAGGGGCCTGAAAAATCTCTGCTTCCTGGGTATCGGCGGCACCTGGGCCAGCTGCCTGCAGGTGGTCTGCTACATGAAGGAACGCACGGAGATGGAAGTCTTCGCCCTGAATGCGGCAGAGTACAACACCACGGGAGACCGGAGGGTCGGAGAGGGCACCTGTGTGGTGATCTCCTCCGTGACCGGAACCACTGTGGAGATCATCGAGGCAGTGAAGCTGGTGCAGAGCAAGGGCGCCGAGATCATCGGGTTCATCGACAAGGCGGATGCGGAGCTGGCCGATCTGGTGGATCACTGCATCACCTACAAAAGTCATGAGCAGACGAAGTTCTTCATGACGGCTGACCGGTTCATGCATCTTGCGGGCGAGATGCCGGAATATGAAGAGATGTACGCGCAGTTCGACCGGTGCCTTCCGGAAGCTCTGGCAGAGGCCGAGAAGGCAGCGGATGAGTTTGCCCGTGACTTCGTCACCGCCCATAAGGAGGATGCGCTGCATTACTTTATCGGCGGCGGAACGCTCTACGGCGCGACGTATTCCTACGCTATGTGCTACTGGGAAGAGATGCACTGGCTGAGGACCAAATCGATCCACTCGGCGGAATTCTTCCACGGAATGCTGGAGATCGTCGAAAAAGACACTCCGGTGACGCTGTTCGTCAGCGAAGATGCGCAGCGTCCCCTGGGAGAGCGGGTGGCCAGATTCCTTCCCCGGATCTGCGACAACTACACCATCATCGATACCCGGGACTACGCTCTGGCGGGGATCTCTGAGGAGTATCGCGGCAGGGTCAGCCATCTGGTCATGCATGCCGTGACCAACCGCATCGATGTGCATCTGGTGGATCAGACCGGGCACGACATGGAGCTGCGCCGCTACTACCGGAAGATGGAATACTAAAAATAAAAGGGTGTTAACGAACACGATATGAAATTCGGACTGTTCACTTGTGGATATCAGAGAGGGAGGCTGGAACAGGCCTTCCGGGACGCGGCCGCCTTTGGCTACGATTATATCGAGCTCTGGGGCGGCCGCCCCCACGGCTACGCCCCGGACCTGGTCCGGGGCGCGGCCGATGGGTCTGCTTCAGGCGCGTCCGATGGGTCTGCTTCGGGCGCGGCCGAGAGGACTGCTTCAGGCGCGGCTGAGAGCGCGGCCCGGAGGATCCGGCGGCTCTCCCGTGAATACGGTGTTCCGGTTCGTGTCTACACGCCGGAGCACAACGCCTACCCCTTCAACTACATGATGGGGGACCGGGCACAGTGGAAGGACAGTATTCAATACCTTCTTACGGCTATCCGGGCCTCTTCCCTTATCGGGGCAGAGGCCTGTCTCTTTTCTATCGGCCACAGCGGAGGACTCCCCGCCGAGGAGCGGAGGGAACGTCTGCTGGAGAGCCTGAACGTGCTCGCGGACGAGGCGCAAAGGCAGGGCCAGGTCCTGCTTTTGGAAAACCTGACCCCTATGGAATCGGACGGTTATACGAAGCTGGAGGACTACAGCGCGCTGTTCGAGGAGCTGCCGTCCCAGGTGAAAGCCATGTGCGATGTGGTGGTGCCTTTCGTGCAGGACGAGGATCCGGCGGAGTACGCCCGGGTGCTCGGGCTGCGGATGGAGCATCTGCATCTGACGGACTCAAACGGTGAAGATGAGTCGCACATTTTGCCCGGGGATGGTATTATGGACCTGCACAGCCTGGTGCGGGATCTCCGCGCCGCCGGCTACGATGGAAACGTGACCATCGAACTGGTCACGAATTATATGGATGATCCTTCCGGGGCGGCAAGGCTTGCGCTCCGAAGGATGAAGGAGTACTTATGAAACGAATCGCGTGTATCGGAGATAATTGTGTCGACTGCTACGACGAGACCGGCGAATGCTATCCCGGTGGAAATCCCGTCAACGTTTCCGTATACCTCCAAAGGCTGGGCATCCCGTCCTCCTACATCGGTGCGGTGGGAAACGATGAGAACGGGCAGATGATCATCGATTCCCTGAGGGAAAAGAACGTGGACGTCAGCCACGTAAAGGTGCTGGAGGGAATGACCGCAGTCACCCACGTGCGGCGGGTCAACGGAGACCGGGTCTTCGGCGAAGATGATCCCGGCGTCACTGCCCAGCTTTTGCTTACGGAGGAGGATGCTGCGTTCATCGGGGAGCACGATCTGGCCGTCACCGGTCTGTGGGGATACACCGAGCCCTTCCTGCCTTTGCTGAAGAGCCGCGGGATCCCCATCGCGTATGACGCTTCCAATCACCTGGACCTGCCGCAGTGCGGGGAGGGGATAAAGTGCGCGGATTATCTGTTCTTCTCCGATGACGCTGCGGGTAATGACCAGCTGCGGGAGCAAATGCAGCGCATTGTGGCCATGGGGCCGAAGGTGGTGGTTGCCATGCGCGGAAGCCGCGGAAGCCTTGCCCTTGAAGCGGGACGCTTTGAGTCCTTCGGTATTTTGGAATGCCCCGTGGTGGACACCATGGGCGCCGGCGACAGCTACATCGCCGGATTCCTGGCAGCCCATCTGGACGGCGCCGATCTGAAGGAATGCATGAAGAAGGGCTCGGAAAACGCCGTCGTCACCATCGGATACAAAGGCGCCTGGTACTGGTGACTGGTAGAGGCGCCTGGTAGGGCGACCGCTCCCTCCGCTGGACCTGCCGCAGCAATGTGTCCTCGTGTTGATTTGCATTTGAAATATGCCAATCAACATTTTTTGTTTGGATGAAGGCCAGATATCGGGCATATTTGCCATAACCCAATGGGTGAAATGTTGATCGTTGTTCAGAATTCGGATATCAACACGAAATAGCCCGATTTCCGTGTTGATCGTAGAAGTTGGCTCATGGATCAACACGATGGAGGGCTTGGATGGCCACATTGAGGTGATCAAAGGGGCAAATCGTGTTGATCCGACCTCAGGAAGAAGATATCTACACGATGTCTATAATTCCTTACAAAGTGTCGAGAATCCAAAGGAGTAGAATGCTTTGGAACTCGGCTTTTTTCTTTTCAGGAGGAGGTTGAGCCAAAACTCTCTCAGGATGTTTTTCTCCCCGAAAAGTATGGTATAATTTGCGGGGATAATGTCGATAGTTCAAGGTGATTGAATGATGGAACAGGAACAGAGATTAAATGTTTTGGTGCTGGGAGAGGCCGGAGTCGGCAAGAGTACGCTGATCAGGGCGATCTCCGGGACGAGGCCGGTGATCGGCCGGGGCCAGAGCACCACGAAAAAAATCGACATCTATGTATCGGACACATGGCCTCTGCGTCTCATCGACGCCAGGGGATTCGAGTACGGTTTCGCCAGGCAGAGAAG
>CACXCQ010000175.1 GCA_902766185.1 uncultured Eubacteriales bacterium | reverse complement strand
CGTATCGTAAGACTGGTCAAACGAGAAGCCCCCGCTTCAAGATCCGTCAGGATCTAAGCGGTGGGAGACGTCACTTCTCTGTTACGGGAAATACCAGAGGCGTAGCAGAAAAAATCGCTGCTATCACTGGCGCGGATGTATATGAGATCGAAGCAGCAGAAGAATACACGAGCGAAGACATCGACTATGACGATCCGGACAGCCGTACGACTCATGAGCAGAATGATCCGTCTGTACGCCCTGAGATCGGCAGCGACGCACTGACGCTGGAAGGATATTCGACGATCTACATCGGATATCCGATATGGTGGGGCGAAGAACCGCGCATCATGGACACGTTTGTAGAAAGTTATGACTTTGATGGTATTACAATGATCCCGTTCTGTACATCGGGCAGCAGCGACATCGGTGAGAGCGGACAGAACCTTGCGGATAATGCGGGAAGCGGAAACTGGCTCGAAGGAGCGAGATTTGAAGGCGGCGATTCAGAGGATGAGATCCGCGAATGGATCGATGGATTACAGTAATACTACATTTCAGGCACCGGCCGTGGATCACACGGCCGGTGTTTTGCGTTGCGCGGTCTGTAGTTTGCACCGACTGGATGTGGACGCGCGCAGGGAGAAGATATATAATGGCTGCAGGGGGTGAACAAATTGAAAAAAACACTCATAATAACAGCAGTCTCTATACTCTCACTGTTTCTGACCGCCGGACTGATCCCTTCGGGAAATGCTTTCGCCGCACCGCTTTATATGCCGGATGTAACGGCAGACATGAGTCACGCCGATTACTGGGCGCAGAAGGTGTGCGATTCCGACCGGACGCAGGTCACGACAGCGGAGATCGAACAGCTGAACCAGGACATCTGGAAGACATCCAAAGAGACCAGGGACCTGGCAGGCTGGTCCAAAACGCAGTACGACGCGGCGGATTGTGTGAGAGCTCTTCTTCGCGGGGCGCAGGCCGATGCGGACTGGTGCTATAACAGCGGCGCCAGATATGATAATAACGGGCAGGCACAGGACGAGGCCGTGCTGTATGACGCCAGGATCGCCAACTGCCAGGATCCCAGTGTAAATTTCGAATCCACCGAGCCGGACATGCGGGATTACCGCTACGCTGTCTGCACCACGAGATCGACCCTGCTGGTGTTCCCGACGGAAGACCTGCTTTTGGATGATCCGTCCGACGCGGATTTCGATCTGAACTACCTCAGCATCGTGAAGGTGAACGAGCCCCTGATCCTGCGGACCTGTTCGGCTGACGGACAGTATTACGCGGCGATGAGCTCCTGCTGCGCCGGTTGGATCAAAGCCTCTGATGTGGCGATCTGCAAGGATAAACAGGAGTGGCTGGAGGCGTGGGATTATCCGTCTGACCAGCTTTTGGTCGTCTACGATGATAAGATCTATACGGAAGACTCACGGTTCCAGCCGGAGACGGCGAACCGTAAGCTTCCCATGGGGACTTGCCTGCAGCTGGCCAGCGAGGAGGAGATCCAGGGAAGGATCAGCAACCGCACCGCCCACAATAACCACGCGGTCTGGATGCCGGTGCGAAGAGACGACGGCACTTATGAGAAAAAACTGGCTTTGATCGGAGAGAACCGCAAGGTCAGTGAGGGGTATCTGCCGCTGACTACACGGAATGTCCTGAAGGTAGCCTTGAATCAGCTGGGCGACGCCTATGGATGGGGCGGCATGATGGGAACCAATGACTGCTCCGGATACGTCCGGGATGTGTACAGCTGCTTCGGCATCGATATGCCCCGGTCCAGCAACCGGAACAACGGGGTCGCGAAAGCCTGGGATCTGTCGGGAATGACTGACACGAAGAAGGCCGACTTCATTAAACGGCTTCCGCCGGGGACCCTGCTGGCGTTCAGCGGACATGAGATGCTCTATCTGGGATATGAGGGAGACAAGCTGTATGTGATCAGTTCCGTCAGCAATGTCCGTATGCCTGGAGATGATCACAATACACGTATCCGCGGCTGCGTGATCAACACGCTCGATATCCTGCGCGCTTCCAATACGACCTGGCTCGCGAATCTGAACTTCGCGGAGGTTCCGTACTACAGTTCAGCGCACGCGGATCCGCAGGTCTGCGTCAATAAGGCGGAAAACCCGTTGCAGGCCAAAGGCAGGACCGTCAAGGTCAGCAAGAAAAAGCTGAAGAAACAGAGCCAGAAGGTCAAGCGGGCCCAAGCGATAAGAATCGGGCAAAAGCAGGGCAGAATGACGTACACCAAGGTCAAAGTCAACAAGAAAAAGTACGCGAAATACTTCGCCATTCACAAGACGACAGGCAACATCACCGTCAAAAAAGGCCTGAAGAAGGGGACCTATAAGATGAGGGTCAAAGTAAAGGCCGCCGGAGATGCCAACTACAAGGCGAAATCACAAATCGTTACCGTAACAGTCAGAGTCAAATAGTTTTAGGTTAGTGTAAAGTAATTGTGGAGTTTTTAAAGAAAATGAAATAGATATCGTCTCCAAAGTAGTAAGATTGTAATAACCCACAAAACAATCTGCGAAAGGAGCAATCTCTATG
>CACXCQ010000174.1 GCA_902766185.1 uncultured Eubacteriales bacterium | reverse complement strand
GAAAAGTTGCTCAAAGATGATGCCGAGCCGCTGTCCTGCCTTTGCAGATTCAGGAGGATGGTGGTGGCGAAGGGCCGGGAGACGGAGGAGGTCATCATCACCGGAGCGAAGCAGATGGCGAACAGCGCCGGCATGATGTGCCCCAGCAGCATGATCCCCGTGCCGAACAGCAGGCAGGAACAGTAGATCCCCAGCGAGACGTTAAAGGGATTGTAGCGGCGCACTTTGATGTAGATCATGGGGCCGATGGCGGAGGCCAGCGCCGTTGCCGCGAAGTACACGCTGTATCCGGTGGAGGAGAGCCCGAACTGGTTCTCGTAGATATAGGAGCTCGATGAGATGTACGCCATCATGGGGATCTGGATCAGGATGATGCAGGCCAGAAACATCCGGAAGGTCCGGTTGGAGAGCACCTTGCCCAGACGGCCGAAGGTCTGCAGCACACCGGTGTCCAGCCTTTGCTCCGCCGGCAGCGTCTCCTTCATCAGCAGCGCCAGGATCAGCGTAACGATGGTGATCAGTCCCTGCATGAAGAAATCCGCCTGCCAGCTGAACACCCGGTAGATCTGGGCGCCCAGAAGCGGCGCTACAACAGGCCCAAGCACAGAGAACATCTGGGCGATGGCGAGGATGCTCCCCTGCGTCTGTCCGGAGAACTGGTCCTTCACCATGGCTGTGCTCACCGCCACCATGCACCCGGCGCCAGTGGCCTGCAGCAGTCGTGTAGCGATGAGGAAATACACGCCCGTCGCCATTCCGCAGGCGAAGCTCGCGAGTATGTACAGGATCACGCCGAAGAGCATCACGGGTCTGCGCCCGAGCCGGTCGGACACCGGACCGAACACCAGCATCCCTATGGCGAACAGGATAAAAAAGCCCACCAGGGTAATGTTCATGATGGCGTCGCTAGTGTGGAAGTACTCCGCCATATCCGGCAGCGCCGGCATGTACATGTCCGTGGACAGCGGCGCGATGGCGTTGCAGATGGTGATGAGCATGATCATACCCGCCCGCCCCAGACGGGGCTGCTCCACCTTCATGTCGTTTCTTTTGTCGTTCCTTTTGTTGTCCGGTTTCTTGCTCATCATTCCTCCGCTCCGGCTTCCGCCGCCGGTCCTTTCGCCGCCTCCCGGCACAGCCCCTTGAGATACAAAGGCAGGATCTGCTGGGCGTACTGGGTCAGGGAATAGCTTCCGCTGGACAGGCACCAGTCGTACATCATCCCCCGTTCAAATGTCGCGTAGGCCCGCATGATGTCGTTCACCGACAGATCTTCGCGGAAGGTCCCCTTCTGGTGCCCTTCGATGGCGATCTGGCGCAGCAGACGGTAGTACGTGCGGTCCGGCTCCAGCAGGTGCTTTTCTCCCTTGGTCACCAGCTGGGTGGAGAAGAGCTTGGACAGCAGGGTCACCGATACCGTGTTCTCGATCATCAGAAACAGCTCCTGGTTCATGCGGATCAGCTTTTCCACGGGGTCCAGGGCCGGGTCCAGAGACTGGGCCAGTTCCTCGTATTTTTCGTCGAAAAGATAGGAAAGGGATCCCATCAGCGCGTCCTTCGACTCAAAGTAATGGTAGAAGGATCCTTTGGATGTGTGGGCCTCCTCCACGATGTCGTCGATGGTGGTGTTGTCGTACCCGTACAGGTAGAACAGCCTCCACGCCGCCGATACGATCCGGCTCTTCGTCTGATTCTTGCCAGGTTTTTTCATTATTATGTATCCTCGTTTTTATTTTAATACATGATTTCGTCTATACTATAGTCTAATGTATTTTCATTGATATTTCAACGGTTATTTGCCCATCTAACACAGTGTATTGGCATTGTATTTTATAACTTGGTTTATATTTTATTCTAAACATATCGGTGTTACAATATCAACGTTGGCGTGCTATCCCATCAGCGGATGGTTCGCCGGAATCATACATTATTATATATACAGGAGTGTTATCTATGTTAGAAATCATCGTATTCGTATTGTACTTCGTCGTTCTGTTCGGCGTTGCGCTGGTCTTTTTCTTCAACGGCAGCAACCAGAACCAGAAGGACTACTTCCTTGGGGGGCGTTCCATGGGTCCCTGGGTCACAGCCATGTCGGCTCAGGCATCGGACATGTCCGCCTGGCTGCTGATGGGCCTTCCCGGCTCCATTCTGGCCTTCGGTTTCGGCCAGATCTGGATCGGTATCGGACTGGCTCTGGGAACGGCGGCAAACTGGATCTTCTGCGCCAAGAGACTCCGTGAGTTCTCCAAGGCGGCCAACGATTCCATCACCGTTCCGCAGTATCTGACCAACCGGTTCGCCAGCGAGAGCCCGGTGCTGCAGGTGGTGTGCGCGCTGATCTTCCTGATCGCCTTCACCATCTACGTTTCCTCAGCCTTTGTGGCAGGAACCTCGGTCCTCACCATGCTGTTCCCCGAAATCAACGAGCGTCTGGCTATGACCATCTTCGCTCTGATCATCATCGCCTATACTTTCCTGGGCGGATTCAAGGCGGTCTGCTGGACCGACTTCTTCCAGGGCATCCTGATGCTGCTGGCCCTGCTGGCCATCCCCATCATCGTATCCGCCACCATGAATCTGGACACCGGGCTTCTGTCCCAGGTCTATGAATACACGGACGCGGTCTCTGGCGAAGTCGTCACTTGCGACTTCGGCGCCGGCCTGTTCAGCGCCAGCTGGAAGGACATCATCTCCGGTCTGGGATGGGGACTCGGTTACTTCGGTATGCCTCACATCATCGTCCGGTTCATGTCCATCGAGAAGCCTTCCATGGTGAAGAAATCCGCTGTTATCGCTATCGTCTGGGTAGTTCTGTCCATCGGCGCCGCCTGCCTCATGGCTTATCAGGCGAGAATGATCGTCGCGGAAGAGCTCCTCACCGTAGGCGCACAGAAGACGGTCTTCATCGTCATGGCACGGCGGTTCTTCCCGCCCATCGTTTCCGGCTTCCTGCTGGCAGCCATCATGGCGGCCTCCGTCTCCACGGCGGACTCTCAGCTGCTGGTGGCCTCCAGTTCCTTCACTTCGGATATGTATCAGCCCATCGTCCGTAAGGACGCCAGCCCGAAGGAAGTCCTGATGGTCGGCCGGATCGCGGTCATCATCATCGCGGTCATCGCCTACGTCATCGCTTCCTCCAAGGGAGCCGGCGCGCAGGCCATTATGAATCTGGTGGAGAACGCCTGGGGCGTCTTCGGCGCAGCCTTCGGTCCCACGATCCTGCTGTCCCTGTTCTGGCGGCGGTTCAACTACGCGGGCGCGTGCACCGGCGTAGTCGTCGGCGCGGGCGTGGATATTCTCTGGCTCCTCTGCCTCTCCGGCACCGGCATCTACGAGATCGTTCCCGGCTTCATCTGCGGCGGCATCGCTGCCATCATCGTAACGAAGCTGTCTCCCGCTCCGAGCAAGGCCGTCACTGACATCTACGATGCGGCTATCGCGGAAGGCGAGCACGAAAAAGACTGACCTGCCTTTGCATGACGCAAAACCAGGATATGACGAATATGAAAAGAGGAACGATGCGGTTCCTCTTTTTTCTTTCTTTCTGCGGATTTCTGATGCCGTTCCGGTCATTCTGTGGTAGTATATTATGGGGTGATTTGGAGGAAGACTTATGACATTAGAAACTATATTCTCGCTGCTGGGTGGTGTGGCACTGTT
>CACXCQ010000173.1 GCA_902766185.1 uncultured Eubacteriales bacterium | reverse complement strand
GCTATGCCCAGAACCGCAGGGACAGGCAGGACAGTCCGCCGTCGATCTTGCGGAATTCTGAGGTGTCCACGATCAGGGTCTCATAGCCCAGCCCCTGAACTGCCTTCAGCACTTCGGGATAACCCTCGGGAACGATAACGGTTTCATTGACCCAGATGCAGTTGGCGCCGTAGGCTTCCTCTTCGGGAACCACAACCTTGTTGTACTGAGCGAACTCCGGCTTATCGATGAACTCGCCGGCAACCAGCATGTTGCCGTGCTCCAGATAGTTGACGCCGGTCTTCAGGTGAAGCACCTTCTCCAGGGGGACCTGGACGCACTTCATGTCGTACTTCGCAAGGATCTCTCCCAGCTGGCGGATGCCTTCCTCATTGGTTCTTGCGGAAAGGCCTACGTAGAACGTGTCGTCTACCATCATGACGTCGCCGCCCTCCAGTGTGCCGGGGTCCTTGATGTATTCGATCTTGTCCTCCGGGAAGAACTTGCGGACAGCGCCGATGATCTCGTCCTTCTCGCCGTTTCTGGATTCCGCGCCCGGGTTGGTGATGATGGCACAGGCTCTGGTGATCAGGGCCGGGTCCTCAACGAAGCAGGAATCCGGATATCTCTCATCCGCCTCCAGCACCGTAACCTCAACGCCGCACTTCTTCAGGGCCTCGATATATTTGTCATGCTGCTGCAGGGCCTTCTCGTAGATGGGCTGACCCAGCTCCGGCGCGGAAGTGATGCCGTCGCAGACTGCTCTGCACGGTCTTCTCACGATAACGTTGTTAAATTTCTTCATTCGATTACCTCCTTTATGGAATTAATGATGATTGCGTAAAATGTCGTAACCTTTATTAATAAAAATAAACAATCCGTTTATATTATAGGACGTTTGTCTGCCGCGCGCAAGTGTATACAGAATACAAACTTCAGAAACACCGTCAAATCTGTGCGACCAAGCGGTTTCTGATTTCAACGGTTTCAGCAGATCCTGGTCGCATTTTGGGGCGAAAAAGTGCATCGCTATGCTGCCGCGCCAAAACCTTCGCCACACAAAAGCGACTGACCGGTCAATGCCGCTTCAGCCGCTGGTGAATCGATCGTATTCGGGGGACCTTCCGTCCTAGAACCGCAGGGAAAGGCAGGTCAGGCTGCCGTCGATCTTCCGGAACTCGCCGGTGTCCATCAATCTGGTGGGATAGCCAAGATCCTGAATGATCTTCAGTGTCTTGGGGTAGCCCTGCGGTACCAGCACGGTGCCATTGATGTTCAGGCTGTTGATGGCGTAAAGCTCTTCCGGCTCGATGACGAACCGGTTGAAGGACTGGAACTGGGGCTCCTTATCCATGAGCTCGGTGACCAGCATGTTGTTGTCCTCCAGATAGATGACGAAGTCCTTCAGGTGCAGTCCCTCGGTGACGGGCACCGTCGAAGAGGTGTATCCGAATCTGGTGACGATCTCGTTGAACTGTCTTGCGCCCTCCGCGTTGGTCCGGTCGGACTGGCCCACGTAGAAGTGCTTGCCGACCAGCATCACATCTCCGCCTTCCATTGTGCCCGGCGCCTCGATGTGAAAGATCTGGTCATCATCATAAAACTTCCGGATGGTCTCGATGATCTCTTCCTTCTCGCCGTTGCGGGAATCCGTCGCCGGATTCGTGATGACGGCGCATCCCTCCATGACGACTGCCGGATCCTCCACAAAGCAGGAGTCCGGATATCTTTCATCGCCCTCCAGGACCGTGACTTCCAAACCCAGGCTGCGCAGGGTCTCCACGTACTTGGCGTGCTGCGCGATGGCGCTGTCATAATCCGGTTTGCCGTCCTCGAACTGTGCGGTAGTGATGCCGTCGATCAGCGCGCGGCAGGGCTTTCTTGTAATCGCTTTTGTGAACATTCTCTCCTCCTCTTGTTGTGAAATACTTTATTATTTCAGCGTTTCTTAACTGTAAGTTGTCTTGATCCTCTTTAAAACGAGCCGCGTTCCATGAACATTTCTCCTAACATGGTTCACCTACTGCGGCGCGTTCTCTCTCATCCAATCTGCCTTTTGCTGCGCGTTGATCTCCTGCGTGATCCTGGAAGAGTGATCGCCGTGGCAGGGATCCTCCGGCGGCGCAGTGGACAGCCTCGGACTATCATCCACAGGCTCTGCGTTTCCGATGCCCATGGTCTCTCCAATAGCACCGATAACAGAGACCACGTCCGAAAGATCCGTCGGCATGAAGATCTTCGTTGCTCTTCCGTCCGCCACGTCCTTCAGTGCATCGATGCCCCGCAGCCGCAGGACGCTTTCCTGGATGTTTGCCTGTGAGAGATACTTCAGACCGGTTGCCTGTGCTTCATAGGTCAGTCGGATCGACTCCGCGTCGCCCTTTGCAATGGCGATCTTGGCCTCCATTTCTGCCTGTGCGGCCAGAATCTTGGCGGCCTTGTCGCCCTCAGCCCGCTTCATGACGGACTCCTTATGGGCCTCAGCCTCCAGAACGGCCTGCCTTTTCTCACGCTCCGCCTTCATCTGTTTGGTCATGGCCTCTTCGATGTCTTTTGGCGGATTGATGTTTTTGATCTCGACTCTGGTGACCTTCAGGCCCCAGGGATCGGTGGCAGCGTCCAGAATAGTTTCCATTTTAGCGTTGATCTCCTGGCGGGAGGAAAGGGTCTGGTCAAGCTCCATCTCGCCGAGGATGTTACGCAGAGTGGTCGCAGTCAGGTTCTCCAGTGCGTACAGCGCGTCCTCGATGCCGTAGGTGTAATCCTTCGAGCTGAACACTCTGGAGAATACAACGGAGTCCACGGTGATCGTGACATTGTCCTTCGTGATGACGTTCTGCGGCGGAAAGTCCAGCGTCTGCTCTTTCAGAGAGATCTTGTTGACGATGGCTTCCAGAAACGGGACCTTGATGTGCAGTCCCGCGCCCCATGTCTTCCGATACTTGCCCAGAAATTCGATCACATATTCATGTTGTTGCGGTACGATGACCACGTTCCGGATAATGATGACAAGGATGATTAGTGAAACAACGACCCAGATGATGGTTGAAAACAGCATGTACTACCCCTTTCTTTCTAGTCTGCTCATATAACTGCCTTTTCTTTCAATCGTACTTCCCCTCATGAAGGCGGGGCGATCCGTTCGTCAGCAAAGGAACCCTATGGCTGCGCTGGCGCTTGCAATGCTCGTCCCGATGCTGCTGATAAGACCGAGTCCAAATCCCACGAGCGCGCCGATTCCCGACATCTTCGATGCCTTTGGCTTGGTGTTTCTCCATACCAGGAACAGAATGAACCCGACCAGCGGAAAGAAAAACCCCAAGATTGCCCAACCTATGCAGGAACCTTCCTGTACCGGCTGTTGATAGCCCTGATTGTAGTATCTCTGATGGTTATATGCGTTCGGCTGTGTCTGGTTCACCTGGCTATACTGATTCGGCTGAATCGGCTCTGCCTGAATCGGCTCTG
>CACXCQ010000172.1 GCA_902766185.1 uncultured Eubacteriales bacterium | reverse complement strand
GCCATGACCAGGCTGACGATCATCATATTCATGCGGTTCGCGGTCTTCATCAGCTCCACCTGCTCCCGGAAGAAGCTCTCGGCATCCTGGTTCCAGTGGGCGCTCATGTTCTGCGCCATGGTGTCCGCGGACTGCATGGCGGACGTTCCCAGCCAGGCCAGGCACGCGGAAAAGATCAGCACCAGAAGCGCGATCCACACCGCCGCGGACCGGCCGAACCGCTTCGCCCCGTCCTGCTTCAGGATGTTCCGGAAGACGAGGAGTCCGAGAATCGCCCAAAGGGCGAAGAGCAGATATGGTTCCGCCGACATGATCCCTGCTGAGAACAGGCTTGGCAGAAGAAGGCTGAGGAGCACGCAGATCATCAGGATCATTCCCGCAAGGCCCGTCCTGACCTCCGTCTTATCTCCGTCCAGACGGGCAGTTTTGAATGTGGCCGCGGAAACAACGCCGCAGGCGATCGTTACCCCGAGAACAGCAACGTCCACGATCCACTCTGCTGCCGTCTGCCCTGCCAGGGGTACGAAAATGGAGACCACAGCGATCAGCAGTATGACGTTGGCAGGCGCGCCACTCTTATTCCTCTCCCCGAACCTTGCCGAGATGACGTTGTCCCTTGCCATCGCGTAGGTCAGCCTGCTCAGGGCCAGCAGGCTGCCGAACATGCTGATGAGGATCAGCCCCAGAAGAGCGGGCAGGACCCAGTTGCCGAACCTGAACTGCCCGGCGGGTCCCGAGAGCAAAAGCAGGAAAAGATAGACCAGCGCTGCCGTGATGACCGCCGCCGTCAGTATCCGGAAGGATCTCTTCCGGGAAAAAGTGAATTCCTCTGCTGAATAGGATATGCTTTCGATCCCGATGAAGATCAGAGGCGAGATAGCGACCGCCAGAATCATCTGCAACAGCTTGTTCATCTCCGGGATCTCAGCCGGTTCCACGTCCGTCCCCGTCGGGTCTCCTCCGCCCGCGCCCAGCGTCATTGCCACGAAGCACACGGCGATCACGACCGTCACCAGGCCGGCGAGCCCTACGGCAATGCCTGCCGCCAGCCCGTGCCGCTTCATGCAAAGAAGCGCTGCAAGCACAATAAAAGCAGCGCTCAACAGGACCTCTCCCAGATAGACCGGGTGTCCGAAGATGGTGTACATGTATCCGAACTGGAATAGTTCCCCGGTGAAATACCGGGCAATGAACGGGATCGCCGTGGCGCTGGCACAGAAGATCGCCCCGTAGGTCAGGGCCAGAAACCAGGCGACGATGAACCCGTGATCGTATCCGAAGGCCTCTCTGGCGTAAGCGTAGGCGCCCCCCGCCTCCGGATACCGGTTGATCATATAGTGATAGTTTTTGCTGACCAGCAGCATGATAAGGGCCCCGATGATCAGCGCCGGCACAGCGTTCAGCATGCCGCCCAGCGGTTCCGCCTGCAGCAGGCCGTTTCCGGTCACGATCAATGCGCCCCAGCCCATGGCCGTGCCAAAGGACAGGGCCCACGCCCCTACGGGAGAAAGGTATGGTTTTAATCTGGTTTCCTGTTTCCCGTTATCCTCCATGGCATCTCCTCGAGAGGATCACCCTCTGCGCAGTATCGGCTCACGCGCCGCATTCGGCGCGGCACGATGATGTGCTTGCATTATAGCACACCTGCGCCGGTTTTGACAGCCGTTTGTCGGGGAGATTCCCTGCGAAGCAGCTGCCCGTCAGACCGTCTCCACGCGAATGATGTTGGTGTTGCCGGGCACATTCAAAGGCAGTCCCGCGCTGATGACGATCCGGTCGCCCGTATCCAGAAAGCCCAGTTTTCTGGCGCCGGCCACGGCCGCTTTCACCAGCTGGTCAAACTCGTTCTCCATCTCGGTCAGAACGGGGAGAACGCCGCGGATCAGGGCCATCTCCCTGGCCGCCCGGGGCTGGGGAGTGGCGGCGATGATCGCCTGGTCCGGGTGGAATCTGGCCATCATTCTGGCGGTGTATCCGGAGAAGGTGATGGCGATCAGGGCCTTGGCGCCGATATCCTCCGCCGCCTTGCAGGCCGCGTGGCCGATGGCTGTGGACAGATCCGCCTCTCCCGGACGGTAGTCCTTGTAGGCCTCGGTCCCCTTCGGCCGCAGATCCGATTCGCGCAGATCCTGTTC
>CACXCQ010000171.1 GCA_902766185.1 uncultured Eubacteriales bacterium | reverse complement strand
TCGCTGTCCTCCCCTTTCATGGGCATTGCCGGTTCACAACCAGTTTGATTCACTCGTTCTGTCACTTATATTCTGTAATCCATCTGTCTATAAATCCTATCATTCCGACGCCTGTATATCAAGATTCAAGATGGTACACAAATGGTTTTTCGGTTATAATGGTATCGGCAGAAACGCAAATCGTCATTCGTATATAAGGTAACTCAAGGTATGGATCGGATAAAAAGCCTGCTCCTGTGGTTAAAAGAACTGCTCCTGCGGGTCTGCCTCGCTCTAGTAGTATTAGAACTCTATTGTATATTCAAGGTATGCTCTTTCTTCCGCTTCTGCTTCACTAGAGATAGAAGTGTTTCCTCCAATCTTTAATGTCTTAAGCACCAAGTCCAGCTTTGCAGCTTCACTTATTTGCATGGAATTAAGGGTTTTGCATCTAATGCTGTAAGTTTCCTTATTGATACTTCTCTCGCCATCCATCCGTCTCTGAATCAAACTCTTAATGGCCGGATCGTTTTTTAAATATATTAATTCTGGGTTTACTGGTTCCCTCTGATCATTATAATCGACTTCAGCCTTAACTTCGATATTGCAGAAGTTATTCTTTTCATGATGATGTTGGGCATTCGCCGTTCCCTGCGGATCAGCATTAATAATACCTTTATTTTTCTTTGAAGCATTGGCTTTAGCATCTACAGAAACGATGGCCTTCTTTTCTTCTTTGTATACTATTCTGACGTGTTTCGCCCCGAGATCATGAGCAACGTTCTTTATTTCGTTTACTCGCCTTTCCGTAAGGTAGTCAAAGTAATCGTCTATGTCAATGTATTCATGGTCATTGAACGGATCCCTGTAATATAAGAGGCCATCAAGGTTCGGATAAAATTTAACACCAGGAAGGTGTATGTTTTCGGGAAGAAGACCCATCATCTTAACTCCCTTAATTCTTTCTTTATATCCGATTGCACCGTCACAAGCATCGCTGTTCCGCATTCTCTGATTGTCAGCAACGTGGATTACTTTGGGCATAGTGTCACTAATATCTTCAAAACTGAAAACTGGTCCGAACCATGCTTTATCGATTCTATCCTTTGTATCGCCTGCTTTATCAGCTATTACAACCGCGCCTTCGCTTGCTTTATCTTTGACATTATCAGCCGCATCAGCAACTACGTCAGCTGCTTTTGCAATGAATTTTTTCGGCATTTCAAATATCCTTGCCATAGCCAAGCTCCTTAAAATACATTTTCTTCCATGGATTTATCGTCTTAATTTTACCACCATTTTTGTACAAATAACAGTTTACTCTATGGTTTGTACTCAAAATGTACTCAAACGCCAAAAAACGAAATCGGGAAGCGTGTAATTTCAACGCTTCCCGGCTTTTTTGCTTTTATTCCCATTCGATCGTGCTGGTGGGTTTATCGCTCACGTCCCACAGCACCCGGTTCACGCCGGGAACCTCGGCGATGATCCGGTCGCGGATCCGGCAGAGCATCTCCCAAGGGATCTCCACAGACTGGGCGGTGACCGCATCCACGGTGTTGATGGCCCGAACGACGGCGGCCCATCCCATGTGGCGCTTTCCGTCCTTGATGCCGGTGGACTTCACGTCCGGAATGGCGACGAAGTACTGCCACGGCACCGGATCCATCTTGCCGATCTCCTCCCGAACGATGGCATCCGCTTCACGAACAGCCTCCAGCCGGTCGCGGGTGATCGCGCCCACACAGCGCACGCCCAGCCCCGGGCCCGGGAACGGCTGACGATAGACCATGTTGTCGGGCAGCCCCAGCTGCTTACCGACCACGCGGACCTCGTCCTTATACAGAAGCTTCACCGGTTCCACCAGTTCGAACTGCAGGTCCTCAGGAAGACCGCCCACATTGTGATGCGCCTTCACGCCGTCGCTCTCCAGAATGTCCGGATAGATGGTCCCCTGACCCAGGAATTCGATTCCATCCAGCTTGCCCGCTTCCTCGGCGAACACATCGATGAACTCCTTGCCGATGATCTTGCGCTTGGTCTCCGGATCGTCCACTCCCGCCAGCTTGTCCAGGAACCGGTCCACCGCGTCCACATAGATCAGGTTCGCGCCCAGCTCCTCCTGGAAAACCTGAATGACCTGCTCCGGTTCTCCCTTGCGCAGAAGTCCGTGATTCACGTGCACGCACACCAGCTGATCGCCGATCGCCTTGATCAGCAGCGCCGCCACCACCGATGAGTCCACGCCGCCGGACAGCGCCAGCAGCACCTTCCTGTCACCCACCTGCTCCTTCACCGCCGCGATCTGTTCGTCAATGAACGCCTGCGCCAGCTCCGGCGTAGTGATTCTCTCCATCGTTTCCGGTCTTACATTCGGGTCCATACTTCACCTCCAAATTTATCTGAAAAACATATTTGACGATTCAACGAATCCATTCTACCACAAAACGCCGCCCATCTGACGGCGTTTCGCATTTTTTTCGCAAAGGCAGGTCCGACCGCGCAAAGCCAGGCCTGTCGCCGCTGCAGACCGCTCCCGCAAAGGCAGGCCGGTCGCCGCCATCGGCCGGCGCCCTACTTCAGCAGCTCCGCCAGCCCGGCGATCTCCTGCATGGCCGCCTCATCACCCTTCAGGTCCGCCGGCTTGTTTGCCATGTAGGACTTGGTGAAGACCGCTTCCCAACCCAGGTGCTCGCAGATGCAGCGGATCTGTGTGGCGATGATATCGTACTCCGGATCGTCGAGCTCCGCTTCGCCGACGACGATGCTGCCAACCTTCTTCGGTCCCTTCAGCTTGGCGGACCGGGCATAGAACTTGTCCACGATCAGCTTCAGCTGCGCAGTCATGCCCCACCAGTAGACCGGCGTAGCGAAGACGATGGCATCCGCCTCTTCCACTGCCGCGTTGATCTCCGGGGAATCATCCGCAAAAATGCACCGGCTCATGCTCATGCAGGCGTTGCACGCTTTGCAGGGGATGATGTTCTGATCCTCCGCGATGATCTCCGTCACCTCCGCTTCCGGGATCTTGGCCAGACCCTCCTTCAGCGCGTTCAGCGCAGTCATCGTGTTGCCCTTGCGCGGGCTTCCGTTCAATAATAATACTTTCACCGTTGACCTCCTGTGTCCTCTCAGAAAAACGCTTTGATCATCTATCAGCAAATGGTCTCGGCGACCCGCTCCAGTTCCTTGATGATCTCGATATGCTGGGGGCAGGCCTGCTCACAGGCTCCGCATTTGATGCATTCCGTGGGCCGCTTTTTGCCGTGTGCCTCCGCCTGCCAGCCCATGTGATTCTTCGCGAATTCGATGTTGTTATAAAGGATCACGATGTTCATGCAGACAAAGGATCCCGAGATCGCAATGTTGTTCGGGCAGACTTTTGCGCAGTAATCGCAGGTGGTGCAGGGGATCGTGGGGAACTTCGCCAGCTCCTCCCTCGCCTTGGCGATGACCTGCCTTTGCGCATCCGAAAGCCCGGTGAATCCCTTCATGACCGCCACGTTGTCCCGCATCTGCTCCACATTGCTCATACCGGAAAGCACCGTGATCACGCCTTCCAGGTCCGCGCAGAACCGCATCGCCCAGGACGCGCAGGATGCTCCCGGCTCCGCCTCCTCGAACACCGCCTTCACGCTGTCCGGAGGATTGGCCAGATTGCCGCCCTTCACCGGCTCCATGATGATCACCGGCTTGTCGTGCTTGCGCGCCACCTCGTAGCATGCTCCGGCCTGGACAGCAGGGCTGTCCCAGTCCGCGTAGTTGATCTGCAGCTGGACGAACTCCATGTCCGGATGCTCCGTCAGGATCTGGTCCAGTTCCTCCGCCGTAGAATGGAAGGAAAAACCCAGGTGCTTGATCAGGCCCTCTTCCTTCTTCTGCGTCAGGTACTCCCACATGTTGAAGTCGTCAAAGATCTTCGTTCGATGCTCCCCCAGATTGTGCAGCAGGTAATAGTCGAAGTAGCCCGCGCCGCTCTGCTTCAGGGACGTTTCGAACTGAGCGATAGCGTCTTCTCTGGTTTTGCAGTTGATCCACGCCGCGTTCTTCGATGCCAGTTGGAAGCTCTCTCTTGGGTAGCGCTCCACCAAAGCCTGGCGGATCGCGTCTTCACTGCCCTCGTATGCCCAGGCCGTGTCGAAGTACGTGAACCCCGCCTCCATGAATATGTCTACCATTTCTTTTGTCTGCTCGATATCGATCTTCGTTTTTTTCTCCGGCTCCGCATCGGCCTTTGCCGGGGCGTCCACTTCCTTTGCCGGGGCGTCCGCTTCATCGGCGGGGACCTCGATCTGTGGCAGCCGCATCAGCCCAAATCCCAGCTTGCCGATTTCCTCTCCTAGATAACTCATCGTTGGTCCTCCTATCATTTCCTGTATGTTACCACCCACCCCGAAAAATCACAAGCCCTCCGCGCGTTCTCCATGCGCTATCAGGAATTGCGACCG
>CACXCQ010000170.1 GCA_902766185.1 uncultured Eubacteriales bacterium | reverse complement strand
ATATCAGAAATGGAAAGAGCGATGGATGATCCGATCATAGCGGCGATCTCGCTTGGCGCGTCATTGTCTACGCACATTACTGTAGCTACGACCTGTACATCGTTGTAGAATCCCTTCGGGAAGAGCGGTCTTAATGGTCTGTCCATCAGTCTTGAGCAGAGAATAGCTCTCTCGCTCGGTCTGCCTTCTCTCTTGATAAATCCGCCAGGGATCTTGCCGGCAGCGTACATTTTCTCTTCATAGTCACATGAGAGCGGGAAGAAGTCGATGTCAGGTCTCGGCTCCTTGGATGCGCATGCAGTTACGTTGACTACTGTGTCACCGTATTTTACCCATGCCTGTCCGTTAGCCAGTTCGCAGACTTTGCCGATCTCTACCTCGAGCAGCTTGCCGCCTAATGCCATTCTGAATGTCTTGTAATCTTCGTACTTCATAATTTACAACTACCTCCTGTAAATTCACTTCCATTACATATACTAAAACAGGCGGGGCCTTGATCACCCCGCCTAATTTCGCTATCAAATTATTTTCTCAGTCCTAATCTGGCGATGAGACTTCTGTATCTTTCCAGATCCTTTTCCTTCAGATAGTTGAGAAGGTTTCTTCTCTGACCTACCATCTTCAGCAGGCCTCTTCTGGAATGGTGGTCCTTCTTGTGGACCTTCAGGTGCTCGTTCAGATCGTTGATCCGATAGGTCAGGATAGCTACCTGAACCTCAGGAGATCCGGTGTCGCCTTCCTTCGTCTGATACTCTTTGATGATTTCTGCTTTCTTTTCCGGTGTGATCATTGTTTTTCCTCCTTGTTTTTCACATTCACCTGGAGCCGGGTATCGCGTCGGAGTATCGACGAAACTCAGCTGCAGGCACATTACCGTTCATTATCTTAACACAGCCCCTGAGCCTTTGCAAGGGATTTCTCCACGGGCCTGAAAGCTTACTTTTTCTTTCTTTCCGGCACGGTGTAATGGCTCAGCTCCTTGGGGGAGATCAGGTGGCGCGGAATGCCGTTGACCATGATGGGAGCCATATCTCCCTGGATCAGCGGCTGCACGTAATCGACGAACTCCTCGGTCACGTAGGTGCCTTCCTTGTTCACCCACTCTCTGGGAACCAGCTTCTCCTCGTTGGCGATCTTGTGTACGTCCTTGACCTCGGTGCCGCACTGATAAGGATCGTCTGAAATACGCTGCAGGACGACCATCTTGCCGGAATCGCCCTCATCGGCGCACTTGACCGCTGCTCCTCCTACCTGCTGGGCTTCCAGGATGTCCACACGGGATGTGACGTGTGACGCGGAGCGCTGCAGCGTGCTCAGCTCAATGGCTCTGGTCTTGCAGCCGATCTCACCCGCGATGTAGTTCGCCAGGAAGGCCGCTGTTCCCGAAAGCTGCTTGTGGCCGAAGGCGTCAACGAAGTTCGTGATATTTCCCTGCTCGCAGATGTAGACGCCGTTCTTGTCCCGAATCCCCTCGGAAATGGCCGCCACCACGGAGCGCTTCTTGGAGAGAAGCTTCTCCACCCGGTCTCTGAAGTTGATGATGTCGAAGGGGATCTCCGGCAGATAGATCAGATCCGGTCCGTCGCAGTCCTCTCCTTCAGCCAGCGCAGTGGCTCCGGTGAGCCAGCCGGCATCCCGGCCCATGACCTCGACGATGGTCACCAGTCCCTTATCGTATTCCAGGCAATAGCTGTCCCGGATGATCTCCTTCATGGATGTGCCGATGTACTTGGCCGCGCTGCCGTATCCCGGCGTGTGGTCCGTCAGAGCCAGGTCGTTGTCGATGGTCTTGGGGCAGCCCACGAAACGGCAGGGGTGGCCGGTGATGATGGCGTAGTCGGACAGCTTCTTGATGGTGTCCATGGAATCGTTTCCGCCGATGTAGATGAATGCCTCCACATCCATCTTGTCCAGCAAAGCGAATATCTTCTTATAGATCTCGATGTCTTCGTGGATCCCCGGCAGCTTGAACCGGCAGGAACCCAGGAAGGACGCCGGCGTGCGCTTCAAAAGCTCGGAGTCCAGTTCCGTGCGGATGTGATCTGAAAGGTCGATGTACCGTTCATTGAGCAGCCCCTGAATGCCGTGCAGCATGCCGTAGACCGTCTTCGCTCCCCGGTCCTTCGCTGTCCGGTATACACCGGCAAGACTGGCATTGATGGCCGCGGTCGGCCCTCCGGACTGTCCTACAATGATGTTCTTCTTCATACTCTGTTTTCTCCTTTGTCTATGGTATACGATGGGTATTGTACCACATCACATTCAATCTGTATAGGGGAGATAATCGACGGTAAGATGGGATACACCGCTGTTCTCGTGGGAAATGATGCTGTAGAGCTGGTCGTTCTGCGCCATCGTATCGGCGAAGGCCCACACGTCCAGATCGAGCCCCGCCTGCGCGCAGGCTCCGGGGATCGAGTCGTACAGAATAGATCTGCTGACGCTCACACCGTCGAACCCGTATGACGCCGCCATCTGTATCTCGTCCATCGCTTCGTCCTCCGTCTTCTTCGAGAAGATGTAGGTGCACAGAGGATCGATCCCGTAGGATGCGGTGATGACATCCGCCATTTCCTTCAGCGGCTCCGCGTAAAATCCTGTCCAGTCCGTGGTCTTCAGGAAGGCCGCTCCTGCCTTTGCGTCGCCTCCGTTCCTGAGGCCAGCCTCATATACCATCTCCGCCGCCATCACCATGGCCTCATGGGAGATGTTCTCATCCTTGAGCTCCACCACCGGCACCATCCCGTACTGCCAGCAGATGTCCAGGTATTCGTCGAAGAAGCAGACCTTACCCTTCAGTCCCGGATAGTTTCTGATCTCGTCAGCTGTCATTTCGCTGACTTTCTTATCTACGCCGAAGACACGCTCGAAGGTCTCATCGTGGCTGATCACCAGCTCGAATTCCCCATCCTGGTGCTTCGTCTCCAGAATGTCGCATTCACATCCCCAGAAGCCCGCCTCTCCGGCCTGCGCGAAAGCCTCAGCCGTGTTCTCCAGCGTGCCCGTCCGCAGCCCGCGGTGGGCTATCCACAGGGTGTCGCCGCGATGGAAGTCGTAGACCTGTACGGTGACGGTCCTCTTCTTTTTCGATCCGTCAAGGGCGCTGGCGGTGATCTTCGCCGTTCCCTCCGAGATCCCTGTCACCTTACCGCCGGAGGAGACCTCCGCGATCTCCGGATCTGACGATCTCCAGCTGACCTTCGGGTTCGCCGCAGAAGAAGGACTCACCGTAGCCTTGAAGGTCTTCGTGCTGCCGCTGCGCAGGACCGTGTCCGCTTTGATCGTGATCTTGGTGACCCTGGGGCCTACCCGCAGTTTGAAAGAAGCGCTGTATTTCTTTTTGCCGTTTTTCAGCACATAGGCCGTGATGGTGGCCTTTCCCTTTCGTTTTGCCGTCACCACGCCCTTGCGGGAGACCGTGGCGATCTTCGTGTTGGAGGAACGGTACCGGATGCTGCT
>CACXCQ010000169.1 GCA_902766185.1 uncultured Eubacteriales bacterium | reverse complement strand
ATTTTTGTTTTTTACGGACTTTTACCTATAGTATACATAAGAACGATCGCATGTCAATAATTATCCGTAATAAAATAAATATTACGGATAATCACAATCAGCTTCTGGTGTCACGCTTGGGTAGTTCCTTGGGTAGGTCAAAACGGGCAGCGCGTCAAATCTCCATTTCTCAATGTTCCTGACCCCTCTCCACGTCGTTCGAACCCCTGATGGTGGGAGATGAGATGGAGAAGAGATAATGTGTCGTGTTGATTTGGTCTTAAAAAACGGCGATCAACATTTTGCCAATGAATTTTGGCCCGGATCCGGGCAAATCTTTCATTTTCCAATGGGCAAAATGTTGATCGTTGTTTACAAATCAGATATCAACACGAATAATCCATATTTCGTGTTGATTGCCCACGCTCGCTCGAAGATCAACACGCGAGGGCCTCGGGAGGATCTCCGCGGACCGTGCGAGGAGGCAAATCGTGTTGATCCGTCCCGAACAAGAGAAAATCAACACGAGGCAGCTGCTCAGATCGAACAGCTGAGAGATAACAGGGATAATGCGTTTTTCCTAATGCTTTCAATTAATCCTGCGCCTTTTCGGAGAATGTCACATAGATCAGCCATGTTTTGTCGTTCTTCTCGATCATATCCTTGTTCTCGATCATGGACTGGGGATCTGCAATGGAAGTCTCGTCCTTACTTGTGGCATATGCTTTGATATAGATCTTCTTGCCCGGCTCGATGTTCTGCTGATCCGAAAGATTTCCGGAAGCGGCATCGTCCGCATCGAAGTTCTTCATCTTCACATCACCGATACTGAATGCCATGTCGCCGTTCCCTGCAGCAAACTGTATTTCATCGTCTTTCTCCACGACAGCGATCAGACCCTCTATCGGAGGTTCCGCCGCCTCGTCTGAATAGAGATCCGATTCACCCTGCCACGAGTCTTTGACCAGTTTCCCCTTTTCGTAGTACTCGTAGCCGATGCCGATCCATCTGCTCTCCGGGCCGGTGCTGAACTGACAGACCAAATAATTGTTAGCCCCTTTCCTGAAACTGCTTAACATCATTATGCGGATATGAACGACCTGGCCCCAAGGCATTCAAAAACAGCGCCGGAACGGAAGTGTCCAAGGCGCTGTTTTTGTGTCGGCAGCGATTCTTTCTATTCTTCGACCTTCTTCATCTCGAAGGTGGCTGTGAATGTGTTGCCGTCTTCGTCTGCACGCAGAGCAGCCCAGTTCATCGTGTCGCCGTCAATGGAGACCTCCCACCATTCACGGTATTCTTCATCATTTTCCATCCAACGGGCGCAGAGCAGATTGCCAGCCACGAAGTACTCGTTCATCGTGTCATCGCTCGGTACCCATTTGTCGCCGTCCTTCACATAATAGACGTAGGTTCCGTCCTCTTTGTATTCCCAGCGGTGGTCCTGTCCGTCATCAAAAGCTGATCCCTCGCTGGTGCAGTGTCCTTCCCATGTGCCGATTATGTCGTCGCTGAAGTCATCATTGACCTTGATGAAAGTAACAACACTTTCCATAACATCCGGTTCGGATCCTTCCAGGGTGCTTGTGCCCTTTCTGCTCGCGGTGAATTCATTTTCGTTAATATCGGTGATGGTATATTCATCAACGATTACTGACTCATCATCAGCCGCGGTGCTGATCGTCATGACATTATTGTCGATCTCGATCTTGCTCTTTTCATTGTCGTGCCATGGATCCTGCCCATCATCGCGCGATATGCTTGTAAAAGCCTTGTTTGGAGAAACTACGTCAAGAACCAGCTTCTCGTCTGTCAATACCGGCTGCCCGTCTTCCTCTGACTTCATCCACATTCCGACGATATTCTCCTCAATATCAGTCTGCGTAACTTCAACTCCGGCCCCTTCATCAGACTGTTCCTGACTGTCTTCGGAGCATGCCGTGAGAACCAATGCGCTGCACAGGACACTGGCCAGCAACAAAAATATTAATTTCTTCATCGTTCCTCCCTCTCGTTGTCCTTTAATTATGTCGAAATCATGATAGCACAATCATCTCCCGACGCAATATGGTTACTTCGGCAAACCCGTTTGCAGCAACGATATCGATGCCTGATGATATCAATTCTGCTCCATCGATGGCAAGGAACGAGATGCTCTCGAGTTTGATCCCGATCAGAGTGACATCAGTGTCCATACCGCTGATCGTGATATGCGTCTTACTTCGAGAGGATCTTTGTCACTTCGTTCATGTTCTCGATATCGGTCTTCGCGTAATCCGCGAGGAATGCCAGCGCTTCTTCTCTGGCCTTCTCATAGACCGGGATGAACTTTTCCGCGTCGAAGTCTTCGTTCTCACAGGTCTGGTTCACTTCGTAGGTAGTCTCACCGACATCGATGTAGTCATCCATTCTCTGATAGGTGAACTGCGCATCCTTCGCCGTGAAGTCTTCCGGGTGGTACATCGCAGCGCCGTCCTTAGCGGACGCAACGCCCATGATGATGAAGTTGTAATCCGTGACCTGGTTGAGCAGATACGCGTGATCCAGAGCTCCGTCGCCTTCTTCACCCCAGAAGTTTCCTGCCTTCAGGCCCTCGATCACTCCGGAAAGGTTGGTGACGTTGTTCGTCATTACCGTATGTCCGTATGTAACGTCTGTTCCATCGACTCTGACCAGCTGCTGTGCAGCGGCAAAGGCCTTGAGCGTCGTCTTGTTCAGCTCCGTTCCTTCTTCTCTGATCCCGGCTGCCGCCTCCTCGTCTTCAGAAGCGATCGCTTCGATATACCTGTCGTTGATATCCTTGATCTTATCGTTCAGCGCAGCCGCGGCAGTGCTCATTTCATCCGCTGCCGCCTTATAGGCTTCTACATCCGCTCCCGCTTCTGTCTCCACTTCTTCATTGAAGTTGGCCAGGATGTCCGCCGCTCCCTGCGTCAGGTCGAGCTCGACGGCAGGCATGTTGTCGATGTAGATCGCCAGCGCGCCGTAGGTGTTGATGTTGGTGTTGAAGGAATCAGCATCGTAAGTGCTCTCATTGTCTTCTGCCGTGTGATAGTTCTTCGGCATGAAGCTGTCATCCAGGAAGGAGTTGATGAAGTACGGTACTCCGTGCCATCTGTAGGAAACGCCGTCTTCCATGGTGGTCGCGTCTACCGTCTCATACACGAGACCTACGTCACCGGCAGTCTGCACGAGTCCTTCCTTCAGGATGTTGTTGACCATGTTCCTGTATTCCGGAACAGCGGCAAATCCGAGGTTTCCGGTATCTGTCTTGAATCCCGGCAGCTCACAGTTGAGCATCGCGATGGTTTTGCCGCCCCAATCGGTCTTGGCGCTGTCCACCATCTGCCATGCGCCCGTCGTCCAGTCTGCGCAGGAACCGCTTACGCCCCACTCCTCTGCGCCGTGAGCGACGAACACGATGTCGTTCTCGGGCTTATATCCCGCGTCGACCATTGCCTTCGCCACGGTGAATACGAGGCCGATCGCCGCGCAGTCGTCCTGGAATCCATACCAGTACTTGTCGTAGTGTCCGGATACGATGATCTGCTGATCGGAGGACTTGCCTTTGATCTTGCCCGCGACGTTATAGGTCGTTCCGCCATTGTCCTCGAATTCGGCATCGACGTTCAGGGTCGCTTCCGTGTTTCCATCCTTGATCGCGGCAAGCACTTCATCCGCCTGATTCTTGCTGATGGCTACTGTCGGAATGTAGTCCGGGGAACAGATATCCTGAACGTTTACCGTATCATCGTTGGCTGTTCCGTATCCGCCTACCGAATATGTGACGAGGGCGGCAGCTCCCTGCTCCTTCGCCTCTCCGATATATACGTCGATCCACGCTTCGTTCCACTGGTCGACGCCCACGAGCGCGATCTTGCCCTTGACGTCTTTTCCATCGTAGTCGGCTTCAAAACCTGTACCGCAGTCAACGATCTCCGCTTTGAGATCACCGTCGGTTCCAGAGCACTGGTAGGCCGCCGGTATGAGATCGATGTCTGTGCCTTCGAGAGTGAGTGATGAATCGTTGAACTGGAATTTATCGCAGTCGACGCCCACCTTCTCGACATCAGTAAGGCCGATGTCCTTCATCTCCTGTTCCAGGAAATCCGCGCACGCGTGCTCCGCGTCAGAACCGGCTGATCTCCAGCCGAGTTCATTGTCCCAGTACTTTTCGTCATAAGCGAGAGTATGTGTCAGATCATATCCATACTCCAGATCCACGCTGTCGACGAACTTCTGAATGTCCCCGGCCATGAACATGTCCGAGGTGACAGAATCGCTCTTATAGACTTCCTCTGCCGCTTTCTGATCGTCCGTAGCTTCCGGTTCGGACGATTCCTGCGATCCGCAGCCCGCCATGATAAACAGTCCCATGAGAATGCACAGGACCAGCGCAGCAGGCTTAAATACAACCTTCTTCATTACTTCTCCTTTCTCCTTTTCTCTTCGCTGCCAGAAATATTTCTAAAAAAAACAATATAATAATCCCGATGAAATGTAAAGTCAAAATTATCAGAATCTTACAGGGCGCGCGGGACTGACTACTGCGCCATCTTCTCGAACGCCACTCTCGGATAATCGTCCTCCTCGACGTAGATCGTTCCGCAGCGGACAAACCCCAGCTTCGTCAGCAGGCGCTGCATCACCTTGTTGTCTCCGTGGGTATCGATGCGCATGTGGCCGCACTGGCCGAAGGCCCAATTGATGCAAAATGCCCCGATGCCTTTTTCGGATCCATCGGCGGCGACCCTGTGCACGACGCCGTAGGGGCTTTCATCCATCCATGCGCCGTCCGTTATTTCACGGTAGGTCGGCTCGATGTCCCTGCCGCAGACATAGTAAAATGTCCCGATGACTTCCCCCGCATCGTTCTCACAGACATAGCTGTTGCCCTCCTCGATGTCGCGATGGATCAGTTCCTCCGGCGGCCAGTTGGTCGGCCCCCACTGGTTCGGGTTGCCGTTCTTGGCCATCTGCTCCCGCGCATAGGCGTAGATCTCCATCATGCGCTTAACGTCCTGCTCCGTCGATTTCCGGATCCTCATTGTCTTCGTCTCTCCGCTTAAATTATCTAATACCTGACCATCAGCTCCGTCAGGAGGTCCCCGTCAATATTGCCTCCGGACAGTACCAGCGCGATGTTGGTCCCCCCGATCCGCTCCGCGTGATCCATAACCGCCGCAACGGTCAGAGCGCTGGAGGGCTCCACGATATACTTCTCCTGCTTCGCCATGAAGCTCACCGCCCGGGCGGCGCTTTCCTCGCGAATCTCGATCAGGTCGTCGCAGTAATCCTTCAGAATCGCGTAGGACAACGCCCCGATCCCGCCGACAACGGCATCGCAGATCGTATCGCCGATGGGATACTCTTCGTAGCACACCCCGTCCTCGTAGGACTTGATCATGGCCGGGCACGCTTCGGTCTGCACGCCCACGATGCGTATCTGAGGCTTGACTGCCTTTGCGGCTACCGCGATCCCCGTCGACAGTCCGCCGCCGCCCACCGGAACGACGATGGCGTCGATGTCCGGGTTCTGCTCCAGTATCTCGATGGCAATGGTTCCCTGCCCGCCGTAGATCTTCGGGTCGTCGTAATAGGCATCGATATAGACCAGGCCGGATTCCTCGATATACTTCATCCCCTGTGCGTGAGCCTCATCGTAGTTGTCCCCCATCTGCAGCACGCTGCCGCCGAAGTATTCGATGCGCTCCACCTTGCTTTTTGGCGCCGTCTCCGGTACGATGACCTCCGCCCTTTCTATGCCCAAAAGGCTGGCCGCATAGCTGACGGAACTGCCGTGATTGCCGGAGCTGATGGTGCAGACGCCCCTTTGCTTTTCCTCTTCGGTCAGGGTCAGCATCTTGTTCAGGGCTCCGCGGACCTTGAAGCTCTTCACCGGCTGAAACGACTCGAGCTTAAAAAAGTAGTTCCTGCCGTTGCCGCCCAGATAGAACGACGGCTCCAGCGGCGTATACTTCAGGTATTGCCCGATCCTTTCGTGGGCCCGCTTCACCTCATCAAATCCAAACGTGTACTGTTTCACGGGTATCTCCTCCTCGTTCCGCCATCGGCGGGCTCACAGATCTCTTTTCGCCGGGTAGCCAAATGCGCTCTCCGCGCCCTCCACCGCCCGGATGATGGCTTCGCTGATCACATCCGCAGCCAGGGTTCCCACCAGATCCTGGTCCGCGCTGATCTCCCCCGTGGACGCCGCGTAAATGCTGTCCCCGTCCGCCGAGGT
>CACXCQ010000168.1 GCA_902766185.1 uncultured Eubacteriales bacterium | reverse complement strand
TTTCAGAAACAGGAGGAAACTAAAAATGGCAAAGTATGATGCATTAGGAATGATCGAAACCAAAGGTCTGATCGGCTCCATCGAAGCGGCGGATGCTATGGTCAAGGCAGCGAATGTATACCTCATCGGTAAGAACTTCGTTGGCGGCGGCCTGGTAACCGTAATGGTCAGAGGAGACGTCGGCGCCTGCAAGGCATCCGTAGATGCCGGTGCAGCAGCAGCTCAGAGAGTTGGCGAACTGCTCCACGCCCACGTCATTCCCCGTCCCCATATCGAGGTCGAAGACATTCTTCCGAACCCCAACAATCCGCAGCAGCCGGATCAGGGCTAAACAGAAAAAGACAGGATTACCCGGCAGCCCGCGCTTAGCGGGCGCCGGGAAACCCGGCGCCCCTGCGCGCTATTCTGAAGGCAACGGGGCGCTGTCATAGGGTTAGTGTACCCTTTTTTAAGGGCTGGATGACGGACATGGCCGCACGCCTGCCGGGATCCGGCTTTTGTTTTCGTATGAAGAGATGAGGTATTGTTATGGGTAAAACGATACTTGTGCTGACCGGCAGCCCGCGGGAAGGCGGCAACAGCGATCAGCTGGCGGAAGCGTTTATCCGCGGCGCATGCGGCGCGGGAAACAGCGTCCTGCGTTACAATGCCGCAAGGAAGCAGATCGGGCCGTGTATCGGCTGCCAGAGCTGTGCCGGCGGCAACGGAGACTGCGTGGCAAAGGATGATTACGCGGAGCTCGTCGATTATCTGCGGCGGGCGGACGCCATCGCTATCTTCACCCCCATCTACTGGCTCAGCTGGCCGGCAGGACTGAAGGCAGCCATCGACAGATTCTACTCCTTCTACTGCTCGGAGACACAGACCCGGGTAAAGGAGAGTATTATGGTGGTCTGCGGCGAAGCCGCCGATCTGAGCTTTTACGATCCCATGGTGAAGACCTATGAGATGACCGCTGACCTGATGCACTGGGAGAACAAGGGGCACATCATCGTGCCTTCCGTTGGTGAACCCGGCGCTGTTCAGCAGACCCCGGCCATCGCCGGAATGGAGAAGATCGGCACATACTTCTGATGTGCCGCAGCCACATCTCAGACGCGGCATGGGCGAAGTGCCCGGCGCTGCGTCTGCAGGGAGGATTAAGTTATGAGTACAATGGAACTCAGAAAGAATTTTTACTGGGCCGGTATCCTGGACCCGGATCTGGAAGTGTTCGATATCATCATGCACACGGACTTCGGTACGACCTACAATTCGTACCTGCTGAAGGGCAGCGAGAAGACCGCGCTGTTTGAGACCGCCAAGGAAAAGTGGGCGGACGAATATATCGCGCAGCTGCAGACCCTCATCAACATCCAGGACATCGACTACCTGATCGTCAACCACACGGAACCGGATCACGCCGGTACGGCGGAGCGGATCATCGACCTGAACCCGGGGATCAAGCTGGTGGGTACCCCAACCGCCCTGAGCTTCATGAAGGCGGTGAGCAACAGGGAATTCAGTTCCATCCCCATCAGCGACGGCGACGTCCTGCCTTTGGGAGATAAGACGCTGGAATTCATGATCGTTCCGAATCTGCACTGGCCCGACACCATGTGGACCTTCATCCGCGAGGAGGGCATTCTGGTGCCCTGCGATTCCTTCGGCAACCACTACAGCCATCCGGGGATTCTGCAGTCCACCGTTACGGATCTGGACAACTCCATGCGGATGATGAAGTATTACTACGACAACATCATCGGCCCCTTCAAGCCCTATGTGCTTGAGGCGCTGGAGAAAATCAAAGATAAAAACATCAGCATGATCTGCCCGGGCCACGGTCCGGTGCTGGACAATGACATCCCCCACTGGATCCAGGTCTACCGCGACTGGTCTACGGAGGTCAACCCCAACGACCATCCGGTGGTGATCATGCCTTACGTTGCGGCCTATGGCTACACGAAGACTCTGGCGGATACCATCACCGACGGTATCCACAAAGCCTGTCCCGACATCGAGGTGAAGGCCTATGACATGGTCTACGCCGATGCCGGCGAGGTGGTGGGTGAGATGTACTGGGCAGACGGCCTGCTCTTCGGTTCGCCTACCGTGCTGGGTGAGGCGCTGAAGCCCATCTATGACCTGACCACATCCCTGTTCGCAGGACTGCACGGCGGTAAGCCGGCGTCCGCCTTCGGTGCATACGGCTGGTCCGGGGAAGCTGTTCCCCACCTGATCGAGCGTCTGCATCAGCTGAACATGGATGTCTATAAGGAAGGCTTCCGCGTCCAGTTCAAGCCGTCTCCGGTGGAGCTGCAGGCAGCCTTTGACTTCGGCTATGGATTCGGACTTAAGGCCAAGGCCCATTTCGATGGCGCAAAACCTGGCGCGTCCGCGGCTGCTCCCGCTCTGGGAGGCGGAGCCTGGAAGTGCCTGGTCTGCGGCGAAGTGGTCACCGGACCGGAACCGCCTCAGTCCTGCCCCATCTGCGGAGTAGGCCCCGAGCAGTTCGTACCGGTGAATCTGGTGGATACTGGATTCACCTCCGAGGAACCGCTGAACATCCTGATCGTCGGCGGCGGCGTTGCTGCCCTGACGGCGGCGGAAGCGGCGAGAGCCAGAAACAAGGCGGCTTCCATCGAGATCATCACCAACGAAGAACTGCCCTGCTACAACCGTCCTATGCTGACCAAGAACATTCTGGCCAAGCCGGACGTGCTGGGCTTCATCACCAAGCAGCCCGATTGGTACGTCACCAACAACATCAGGGTGACCTTCGGCACGGAAGTGACCCGCATCGACGGAGGAACGAAGACAGCGACCCTGTCCGATGGATCCTCCAGAAGCTATGACCGGCTGGTCTACGCGGCCGGCGCGGAGAGCTTCGTTCCGCCGATCCCGGGCGCGGATCAGCCTATGGTGCGCGTCATCCGCAAGGTGACGGATATCATCGCCATCCAGAACCTGCTGCCCGCAGTGAAGGACATCGTCATGATCGGCGGCGGCGTGCTGGGACTGGAAGCGGCATCCGAGTTCATCAAGACCGGACGCAATGTCACCATCGTGGAAATGGCTCCGACCCTCATGGGACGTCAGCTGGACGACACCGGCTCCCGGTTCCTGAAGGCCGCGGCAGAGGCAAAGGGTATCCGGGTGATCACCGGAGCTAAGATCAGCGGCATCGAAGCCGGTGCTGTGGCTCTGGAAACGGAGAAGCTGCCGGCACAGCTGGTGATCCTCTCCACCGGAACCAAGGCCAACGTGCAGGTGCTGCAGAACGCCGGCGCCTCCGTCGAGCGCTTTGTCAACGTCAATGAGCGGATGGAGACCAGCCTGCCGGATGTCTATGCGGCAGGAGACGTGGCCGCCTGCAACGGTGTTTCCATCGGCATCTGGAATCAGGCCGTGGAGATGGGCAGAGTGGCCGGCGCCAACGCCGTGGGCGACAGCCTTGTCTATACAGGCATCACTCCGGCGGTCAGCTTCACCGGCTTCGGCATCGACCTTTTCGCCATTGGCGACAACGGCAAGAAGGAAGGGGAGATCTACAAGACCATCGAGGTGGACGATCCCCGGATGCTGAGCTACAGGAAGTTCTACTTCCTGCATGATGTGCTCGTAGGCGCCGTTCTCATCGGCGACACCTCCTGCAGTGCCAAGGTGCTGGAGGCTTATGAGAAGAAAGCCGATACGGAAGCCACCCTGGCTTTGCTGCACGGGTGGAAATAACCGGCGGCCGGAGGAAGACCCGACGGCCGGCACAGGCTTAACACACTGAAAAGAACAGAATGCCGTACCGCGCCAAGTGGCCGGTGCGGCATTTTCAGCAACGACGAAAAAGGAGAATTCCCATGGCGATCGTGCAATTCCCATTCGACATCCGGAACATCGATACGGCGGAGGCTTTTCGCGCAAAGGCTGCGGAGGCGGGGTATGAGGTCCCGCTGAGCGGCGATGTCAGCGTGCTCCGAAAGCCCTTTTCCCTGAACGGCCGCAGAATCGAAAACTCCATGGCGATCCAGCCTCTGGAGGGTCTGGACGGCGGAGAAAACGGTGCTCCCAGCGAGCTGACGCTGGCCAGATACGAGAAGCTGGCAGCCCAGGGAGCCGGGATCATCTGGGTGGAGGCAACGGCAGTCTGCCCGGAGGGAAGGGATTCTCTTCATCAGCTTTGGATCAACGAGAACAGCCGGGACGGATTCGCGAGGCTTGTCCGGCGGATCGACGAGTTCGCCGCAAAGGCAGGACACAAGCCGCCTTACAAAGTGCTCCAGCTGACCCATTCCGGGCGCTGCAGCCGGGACAGCGCGGGAAACCCCGCGCCCATGGCTGCCTTTGCGAGCCCCTATCTGGACCCGCTGATGGGAACGCCGCAGATCGTGACGGATGAATATCTGGACCGTCTGCAGGAGCAGGTGGGAGAGGCTGCGGCCCTGGCGTGCCAAGCCGGCTTCGATGCGGTGGAGCTGAAGCTCTGCCATCAGTATCTGTTCAAGGAGCTGCTCTGCGCCTATACCCGGGGCGGCAAGTACGGCGGTTCTCAGGAAAACCGGTTCCGCTTCGCCATGGGCGCCATCGATCAGATCCGCCGGCGGGCGGGAAGCCGCATGGACATCGTGGTGCGGCTAAACGTCTACGACGGGATCCCCTGGCCCTACGGCTGGGGCATGCAGCCCGGCAGCGAAGGGACTCCGAAAAATATATTGCCAATAGGCGATGAACAAGTAATTGCAACGGATCGCGCCCGTTCTTACCGGGCGGTTCAGAGCAACTGGACGGGCAATCCGGACGCGGCAGCGGCTGCCGGAACCGTGGTGACCAACTGGGCTGGAAACCCCGCGCCCATGCAGATCTCCGCACAGGAGAAGAGCAGCTGGCAGGGCAACCCCCGCAGGCAGGAGGCAGGTGGCTTGCCCAGCAACTGGTCAGGTAATCCGTCGGCTGCGGCATCCCCCGGAACCGTGGTGACCAACTGGAAGGGCAACCCGTCGCCGCTGCAGATCTCCGCGGAGGAGAAGAGCAGCTGGCAGGGCAATCCCCGCCGGGATGAGGTGGAGGGCAGCGCCCCCAGCAACTGGCTCGGCAATCCGGATGCGGCATCGGTGCAGGCTGCTCCGGCTGCAGGTAATGTGGTGGCCAACTGGACCGGGAACCCCTCGCAGACTGCGCCGGCGAAGGCAGAAGCCCCGCAGGCTCAGGCGGCGAACCCTTATGCGATCCCGCCCATGCCGGGACCGATGCGCCCTGATCTGACTGAGGTCAAGGAACTGATGCGTCAGCTGTACCGCAAAGGCGTACGCCTCTTCAATTTAACGACGACCAGCCCCCGGTTCGCGCCGGAGGGCAATGGCTATCTGAATAATTTCCGGGAGAATGCTGTCGTGGATCCCCTTGCGGGAGAGACTGCGCTGCTTGCGGCTACGCGAGAGATCCGGCAGCAGCTGCAGCGGGAACTTTCCGGAGACATCCGTATCGTAGGGACCGGCCTCAGCTGGTTCGGCCCGTTCAGCGCAAACGCAGGCGCCGGCGGTGTTCAGGAAGGCTGGTTCGACATTGCGGGCTTCGGCCGCAGCGTGATGGCGGACAATGACTTCGTGCCTTCGATCCTTAAGGGGGTCCAGCCTTTGCGCGGGAAAGCGTGCATCGGCTGCGACAATTGCTTCCGGCTGTTTTTTGCCGGTCTGCCCACCGGATGCCCCATGCAGCATTCGGCCTATCGCGACCTGCTGTCAGGCATTCTGCAGCAGGAGAAAGTCCCGATTCTATGATAGAGTTCCGTTCGCTCCTTTTTGAGCGAATGGAGTCGCCTGACCAGGCAGTCAGTTTAGTTCGGAACAATCCATGAAGGGATTGTCAATGTTTTGGCTGTTATATCGTACTGTAACATTGACTTTTTCAGCGCAAGCGAGTGTGTCCGAGAGAGAAGTCAATGTTTCAGACGACTGTAGCAAGGAAAACATTGACTGCATGGTGCTGTCCAGCCTTTGCGCGAGAGGAAAGTCATGGTTTGGCCGGCTCTGAGGCATTGGAACATTGACTTTTCCTTCCGGGATTCTTGGGCGGTGGGCAGGTGATGCGCCTTAGTGCGATTTGCTCACCCATCCCGAGATCAGATCGACGCCACAAAACGTCTGAACGAAAAGTCGAGATTTAAGTGTTTCGACCCCAGGAAGATCTCGACTTTTTTGCCTGAAAAGGCTGGTCAGCCCGTTGCGGTCGAGATTTACTCCGATCCAGCGTTCCATTATCTCGACCTGACCTACGCGCAGAGGCTTTTTTTCGCCAAATCCAGAAAAAAGTCGTTATTCCAATGCGCCAGAACAGCTCCAATCTCGACATTTCCTTCACTGATTGCTCCCGTCTGGTGAGCTGTTGTAGTTTTCTCTTTGTGAATTCTGATTCCGTTCGCTCTTACGTGAGCGAACGATAGTCTGCCATCCGATCGCACTCGCTTTTCAGCTGGTCGTATCGGCCTCAAGCGAGGGCCGGCCGCACCGGATAATAGAGGGCAGCAGGCACAGATTTTAAAAATGGAAAGGACGATCTTCCCCTGTACAATGGTGGATCAGATCGTCCTGTTTCAACGTCTTCAAATGCAATTCCGCGCTACAGCGAATCCACAGCGGAACCACAGCGGATCTACAGCGAATTCGCAGCGGATCTACAGCGGATCCCGGCCGGAAAGGGTGTAGGCGATGTTCTCGGCGTGGTCGCCGATTCTCTCCAGTTCTGAGACCACGTTGGTGAAGATGATGCCTGCGAGAGGTTCGCAGGAGCCATCCATGAGACGATCCACGTGGTGATTGATCAGAGTGGTCTTCTGCAGATCGATCGAGGTCTCGATCTTATCCAGCTCATAGAGCTTGGAGAAGTCCTCATTGGAGAAGATGTCCAGAGCAAGGGCAACGATGCCGCGGGCGTCATCCGCCATCTTCTGGAGTTCCTCAAGAGCATCCGGCGAAAGATGGCTTCTTTTTTCGTGCATCTGTTCGGAGAATTCCACGATGTTTTCCGCGTAGTCGGAAATGCGCTCGATGTCGGTCTTGGAGATGTTCAGCATGGAGATCCGGCGCAGGGCTTCATCACTGAAGTACATGGAGCGCAGCTCCAGCATGGCGTCGTCGATCTCCTTGTCCAGGATGTCCACGCTGTCCTCCCGGGCCTTGACGGAAGCTACCTTGGAAGGATCGTAATCGAAGAAGCAATCCAGAGCGCGGCCCAGGTTTTTCTCTGCGATGCGACCCATTCTGGCGATCTCTCTCTGAGCGTTGGACAGAGCCATTCTGGAAGGCATGCTGCTCACGTTCAGCAGGTACTGGAGCTTGCGGTCCTCCAGCTGTTCGTTCTCTTCGGGGAGAACAGGGATCAGCTTTTCGGCGAACCGAATGATCAGGCCGGTGATGGGCAGCTCCAGGCAAACCGCGATGATAGCGAAAATGGTGTGTGTATTGGCCACCTGTCGTGCCACGGAATTCGGTGACAGGCTTTGGATCAGATCCAAGATCTGTGGGAATACGTTGATGAGGATGATCAGGATCACCGCGCGGATGAGGTTGAACAGCAGGTTAAGGATCGCTGTCCGCTTACCGTTGCGGTTGGTAGTCAGGGAAGCCATCAGGTTCGGCGTTACGGAGCCGATGGCGGCGCCGATCACCAGGTAGACTGCCGTATGGTATCCCAGCAGCCCCTGCATGGCAAAGGTCTGGAAGATAACTGTCGATGAGGAAGAACTCTGCAGCAGCGCGGTGAAGGCGATGCCGAAGATCACTGCGGCGAAGGGATTGTCCAGGCCGGACAGAAGATTGATGAACCCTTCGCTCTTGGCCATGGGAGCGATGGCGGCTTTCATGATGGAGATGCCCAGGAAGAGCATGCCGAAGCCCATCAGGAATTCGCCGATGTACTTGATCAGACTCTTTCGGAGGAACAGGAACATGATGGTTCCGGCGAAGAGAATGAGAGGCGCGTAAGCGGCGATGTTGAACGCCGTAATCTGAGCCGTGACCGTGGTACCGATGTTGGCGCCCATGATGACTCCGATGGCCTGCGACAGATTCATCATGCCGGAGTTGACGAAGCCGATTACCATGATGTCCGTTGCCGATGAGCTCTGGACCAGGATCGTCACCGCGAATCCGACGAATACCGCCAT
>CACXCQ010000167.1 GCA_902766185.1 uncultured Eubacteriales bacterium | reverse complement strand
CATGGGGAAGGACAGCACGTCCGTTACCCGGTCCACGCCCCGGTATTCCCGGTTCAGGCTGTGGATCTCCTCCGGCGAAACGAAGGAGAGGCTGATCTCCAGATGCTCCGGCGCCACGCCCTCGAGCCGGGTACAGATCTCCGCCGCCTGCTCCATGGTCTGGAGAGGAGCTGTCGTTTCCTGTCCGCTGATCAGTAGTTTCATCGGTTACCCTCCCCTCTGCCGCCGGCTTTGGCTCTGGCGATGGCCGGGCCGCGTCCGGCGTTCCAGGACGTTTCCTCCTGCTGCGGGTGCTTGCGGTAATAGTCGTCGTAGGCGCTGATCACCTTCTTCACCAGCTGGTGACGGACCACGTCCACATCCTTGAGGTGGCAGAAGCCGATCTCCTTCACGTCCTTGAGCACCTTGCGGGCTTCCACGAGACCGGAACGCTTGCCTCTGGGCAGGTCGATCTGTGTGATGTCTCCGGTGACCACCACCTTGGAGCCGAATCCCATCCTGGTCAGGAACATCTTCATCTGCTCCGGTGTGGTGTTCTGGGCTTCGTCCAGGATGATGAAGGAATTGTCCAGAGTCCGCCCGCGCATATAGGCCAGGGGCACGACCTCGATCACTTCCTTCTCCTTCAGGCGCATGGCGCTTTCCCGGCCCAGCACGTCGTACAGAGCGTCGTAAAGCGGCCGCAGGTAGGGATCCACCTTTTCCTGCAGATCGCCAGGCAGAAAGCCCAGCCGCTCCCCGGCCTCGACCGCCGGACGGGCCAGAATGATCTTCTGCACTTCCTTGTTCTTGAAGGCGTTCACCGCCATAGCCACCGCGATGTACGTCTTGCCGGTTCCGGCGGGGCCGATGCCGAAGACGATGTCCATCTCCCGGATCTTCCGCACATATTCCTTCTGGCCGATGGTCTTGGGCCGCAGGGGCTTGCCCTCATGGGTAAAGCAGATGATGTCCCTGCCGGGGTTCTCCGCGCTGTAGGACAGTCCGTCGTTGTTCAGTTCCATAATATAATTCACTTTCTGCTGATCCAGCGTCTCTCCCTTTTCCAGGGTCTTCATCATCTCCCGGATCACCGCGGCGGCGGCAGTCTCCTGCTCGCCCCGCAGGACCAGTTCATTGTCCCTCTGGATGATGAGGCAGCCGAACCGGTTTTCGATCATGCGCAGATACCGGTCCATACTGCCGAAGAGATCGCTTCGTTCAATCTGTTCACTTACCGTTACTGATATCATTCCATTTCTCCGTCAGGACGCTCTTCCGTCCTCTGCCGGCACCTCTGCAGGACCTTCTCCGCGGCCCGTATGCCGTCCACCGCGGCGGACATGATCCCGCCGGCGTACCCCGGCCCTTCTCCTGCCGGGATCATTCCCTCGATCCCGCTCTGCATCTCTTTGTCCCGCAGGATCCGCACCGGCGATGAGCTTCTGGTCTCCACCGCCGTCATCTCAGCGTCATCCGCGTCGAACCCCGGCAGCTTCCTGCCCAGATGGGGCATGGCTTCGCAGATGGCCTCCGCCGCAAAGGCAGGAAGGCATCTCCGCACGGGATCTGCGGAACCGGGCTCCGCGGAACCGGGATCTGCGGATCCGGGATCTTCCGGTCCGTTCTCTGACCCGCCGCGAAAATCCGCGTACCTGGTCCGGGGAAGCCCTTCGGGGAAGTCCCTGCCCGTCTTCCATGCCAGCTCTTCGTATTTCCTCTGGAAGGCCACGCCGGCCAGAGGGTCATCGCTGTCGAAATCCGCCGGGCGGACATCCACGAGCAATCCGCTGTTGGCCCATCCGCTGTCCCGCCGGCTGTTGCTCATGCCGTTGGTCACCGCGCCTCCCATCTCCGAGGAAGCGTTGATCACCTTTCCCCCGGGGCACATACAGAAGGTATAGACGCCCCGGCCGTTCTCACACCTGTGGTTCAGCTTATAGGCAGCCGGGCCGAAGATCTCCGCCAGAGCCGGATCACCGTACTGGGCGGCGTCGATCACGCTTTGGGGATGCCGGATCCTCACCCCTATGGAAAAGGCCTTCTGCTGCATGGGCAGCTGCAGATCGGCCAGCATGCCGAAGGTGTCTCTGGCGCTGTGGCCGATGGCCAGAATCAGGTCCCGTGCAGGGATACGTAGCTGTTTCCCCGTATCTGTCTGATGAACGAGAACTGCCGCAAGCCTTCTGGGTCCGACAGGCTCTTCCCCGTACTTCAGTCCGCAAAGCTTTGTGCGGAAGAGCACCTCACCGCCAAGGGCGCAGATCCGCTCACGGATCTTCGGGATGATCACGGCCAGCCTGTCCGTTCCGATGTGGGGACGCTGCTGGTAGAGTATTTCGGGATCCGCTCCGGCCTCGACGAAAACCTCCAGGACCCTTCGGATCCGTTGATCCTTTATTCCCGTAGTCAGCTTGCCGTCGGAGAAGGTGCCTGCGCCCCCCTCCCCGAACTGGACGTTGGATTCGGGATCCAGGACCCCTTCCTCCCAGAAACGGCGCACGTCTTCCGTGCGCTGCTCGACCGGCTTTCCCCGTTCTAAAACGATGGGCCGAAGCCCGGCCTGAGCCAGAGTCAGGGCGGCGAAGATCCCACAGGGGCCGAAGCCCGCGATCACCGGCCGCAGGCCGTTATCCTCTGCCTCACCATTCGCCTTATCCTCTGCCTCACCGGCGCGGAACTCGCTGTTGTCATAAAATAAATTACGTTTCCACTGGTCGATTTCCTTCCCGAAACGGCTGTTGTACCCCGCGGGGGCCCCTTCGGGCAGCCGCAGCTTCCGGGAACAGTCGAAATCCAGCGTATATACGGCCATCACAT
>CACXCQ010000166.1 GCA_902766185.1 uncultured Eubacteriales bacterium | reverse complement strand
GGAGATGATCAGCGCGATGCAGGGAAAGATCGCCGTCACGATGAACAGCGTCGCATAGCTCGAATACACCGACATCCGGTTTTCCTGGAACACGTTGTATCCGCGAATGGTAATGTCTTTTAACCGCGCGAGCAGGGCCTTCACTCGTTCCATACCAGAACCACCTCATCCTAGCGCATGAACTGCCTTTGCATGAGACCATTATAATCGAAAACCCGCGCAGATTCAAAGAAATCGTGCCGCCCGGGCCGCAGAACCGCATATAAGAAAGTTGACAGGAAGGCCGGAGCGTGAAATAATCGGTTCATGCAGAAGCAGAGGAAGGAGAATCCGAATGAGCAGAGCAATCGTAGGAGCGAATTGGGGAGATGAAGGAAAAGGTAAGATCACGGACGCCCTTGCGGCGGAATCGGACATCGTCATCCGCTTTCAGGGGGGAAGCAACGCGGGGCACACCATCGTGAACGACTACGGGAAGTTCGCGCTGCACATGCTCCCGTCGGGCGTGTTCTATCAGCACGTGACCAACGTGATCGGCAGCGGCGTAGCCCTGAACATACCGTACCTGCTGAATGAGCTTGCGGCGCTTAAGGAGCAGGGAGTCCCCGCGCCGAAGCTTCTGGTGTCCGACCGGGCCCAGGTGGTCATGCCGTACCACATCCTCTTCGACGAGTATGAGGAGCAAAGGCTGGGCAAGGCGTCGTTCGGTTCGACCAAGTCGGGGATCGCCCCCACATATTCCGATAAATACGCGAAGATCGGCTTCCAGGTGAGCGAGCTGTTCGACGACGAGCACCTGAAGGAGAAGATCGCCAGCGTTTGCGCGCAGAAGAACGTGCTGCTGGAGCACCTGTACCATAAGCCGCTGCTGGATCCGGAGGAGCTTCTTGAGACCTGCCGGCAGTACCGGGAGATGATCCGGCCCTACGTGGCGCACACCACCGATTTTCTGCAGAAGGCCGTGGCCGACGGCAAGCGGATCCTGCTGGAGGGACAGCTGGGTGCCCTTAAGGATACGGATCACGGGATCTATCCCATGGTGACCAGTTCTTCGACGCTGGCCGGTTTCGGCAGCGTCGGCGCCGGCATTCCCCCTTACGAGATCAAGGACGTGATCACGGTGGTGAAGGCATACTCCAGCGCGGTGGGCGCAGGCCCGTTCGTTTCTGAACTCTTCGGGGAGGAAGCGGAGCAGCTGCGCCGGCACGGCGGCGACGGCGGCGAGTACGGCGCGACCACGGGCAGACCGCGCCGGGTAGGATGGTTCGACGCGGTGGCGACCCGCTACGGCTGCCGGATGCAGGGCGCGACGGAAGTGGTGCTGACGGTCATCGACGCTCTGGGCTATCTGGATGAGATCGGCATCTGCACCGGGTACGAGCTGGATGGGGAGACCATCGATTACTTCCCGAACACACAGGACTGCTACCGCGCCCGTCCGGTGATCAAAACCATGCCCGGCTGGAAGTGCAACATCCGCGGGATCAAGACTTACGAGGAGCTCCCGCAGCAGACCCGAGACTACATCGAGGAGATCGAAAAGCTGATCGGCTGCCCCATCACCATGATCTCCAACGGACCGGGCAGAAACGATATCATCCGGCGGTAGGCGGCCGGCGGTAGGTCACTTGGCGGCAGGCGCAACAGGAGGGAGAACGGAAATGACAGAGAACAAGATCCTCATTCTGGATTTCGGAGGACAGTACAATCAGCTGATCGCCCGCAGGGTGCGGGAGTGCGGCGTATATTCGGAAGTGCACGGATACGACCAGATGGATCTGGAGGCCATCCGCGCTTTTGGGCCCAAGGGGATCATCTTCACCGGCGGACCCCAGAGCGCATACGGCGAGGGTGCTCCTTCCATCGATGACGGCGTGTTCGCCCTGGGCGTGCCGGTACTGGGCATCTGCTACGGCGCCCAGCTCATGGCGTACCGGCTCGGCGGCGATATCGACTCCGCGCCCACCAGCGAATACGGCCGCACGGAGGTGACCATCGACGACAAAGGCGGCATCCTGAAAGCGGCGGATGACGTGAACGTCTGCTGGATGAGCCACACGGACTACATCAGCCGGCCCCCCGAGGGCTTCGTCATCACCGCCCATACGGCAGACTGCCCGGTGGCCGGCATGGAGAACCGGGAAAAAGGGTTCTACGCGGTGCAGTTCCATCCCGAAGTGAACCACACGGAGCACGGATCGGATTTCCTGAAGAGCTTCGTGCTGGATGTGTGCGGCTGCGCCCGCGACTGGCAGATGGATTCCTTCGCCCGCACCCAGATCGATCAGATCCGGGAGAAGGTGGGCGACGGCAGGGTGCTGCTGGCCCTTTCCGGCGGCGTGGATTCCTCCGTGGTGGCGGCCCTTCTGGCGAAGGCCATCGGCCCTCAGCTGACCTGCGTTTTCGTGGACCACGGCCTGCTGCGAAAGGATGAAGCGGCCCAGGTGGCGTCCATCTTCGGCGAGGAAGGGGACTTCGATCTGAACTTCGTGCTGG